>JAXHUD010000040.1:0-17046 GCA_034189815.1 Chloroflexota bacterium | reverse complement strand
ATCTATCTCGACTACAACGCGACCACCCCTATCCTCAAAGAGGTCGCCGATGAAATGGCCCCCTATCTTTACGATCATTTCGGTAACCCCTCCAGCAGTCATGCCTTTGGCGTTAAATCCAAACTTGCTGTCGAAAATGCCCGTTATCAGCTGGCGAATGCGCTCAACTGCCAGACGGAAGAAGTGATCTTCACCAGCGGCGGCACCGAAAGCAATAACACAGCCATCCGGGGGTTTGCCCTGGCCAACCGCCACAAGGGGAACCACATCATCACCAGTGCGATTGAGCATCCGGCCGTTCTCGAAGTCTGCCGTTATCTCGAAACCCAGGGCTTCACCCTCACCATCCTGCCGGTGGACCGTACCGGACTGGTCAGTGTTGAGGACCTGCGGCAAGCCCTCACCCCCGGCACGATCCTTGTCAGCATCATGCACGCCAACAACGAAGTCGGCACAATCCAGCCCATCCGGGAGCTTGCCGACGTCACGCATGAAGCCGGTGCCGCTTTCCACACCGACGCCGCTCAGTCCATCGGTAAGTTGCCTGTGGATGTTGAGGCCTTAGGGGTGGACATGCTGTCCATCGCCGGGCACAAGCTCTATGCGCCCAAGGGCGTTGGCGCGCTCTACCTGCGTACCGGGGTCGAACTGGACAAGATCATGTTCGGCGCGAACCACGAAGCCGACCGCCGCCCCGGCACCGAAAACGTGCTGGAAATCGTCGGTCTTGGTAAAGCAGCGGCGATCGCTCAACGCGAGCTGGACAAAAATCTCAAGCACTTCACTGCCATGCGGGATCGGCTCCACGAAAAATTGCGGGCCGAGCTGCCCGAAGGCAGTTTCCTGCTCAATGGGCACCCCGATCTGCGCCTATCCAACACCCTCAGCCTGGCCTTCCACCGCATCGAAGCCAACACCTTCCTGGCCGAGATCGGCGACCGGGTCGCCGCTTCCGCCGGGGCAGCCTGCCATACGGATGAGATTGACCTCTCTCATGTGCTCAAAGCGATGCAGGTGCCAATCGATTATGCGATGGGCACCGTGCGCTTTTCCGTCGGCCGCCACACCACAGCCGACGAGATTGACCGGGCGGTCGAGATCATGGTCAAATCACTGCGCCTCCTGCTGCCGGAAAGCGCCGATACACCGGCTGTCGGAGAAGAGACCGATCTATCCGAAATCAAGTTGACTCACTTCACTGCGGGCTTAGGCTGTGCTTGCAAACTTCGTCCGCAGGCGCTGGAAAAAATCCTGGCAAACCTGCCGCCCAGTATCGATCCAAATGCGCTGGTGGATGCCTCTACCAATGATGACGCAGCGGTCTACCAGGTAAGTGACGATTTGGCCGTGGTCCAGACCGTTGACTTCTTCACCCCAATCATTGACGATCCCTATGCCTTTGGTGCAATCTCCGCGGCCAACTCCCTCTCCGATATCTACGCGATGGGCGCCCGGCCGATTTTCGCCCTGAACATCGTTGGCTTCCCCTCCAACCGGCTGCCGCTGGCCGTGCTGGAAGAGATCCTGCGTGGTGCGCAGGACAAAGCCGCCGAAGCGGGTATTGCCGTGCTCGGCGGGCACACTGTGGACGACAACGAACCGAAGTTCGGCATGGCGGTGACCGGCCTGGTCGCCCCCGAAAAAGTGATCCGCAACAGCACCGCCCAGCCCGGCGACGCCCTGATCCTGACCAAACCGCTGGGATTGGGGATCCTGACCACCGCGCTCAAACAGGGCTTGGTGGACCGGGCTATCGAGTCCAAACTCATCAGCGTGATGTCCGCCCTGAACAGGGACGCCGCCGAGAGCATGGCGGATTTTGACGTGCACGCCTGTACAGACGTGACCGGGTTCGGCCTCCTCGGCCACCTGCATGAGATGACCGCGGGCGCGGGCGTGGACGCGAGGCTTGATTTTGATGCGGTCCCGATCCTGCCGGAAGCGCGCAGGATGGCCCAAATGGATGTCGTCCCCGGCGGGACGCTCAACAACCTGGACTACGTCAGGCCCTTTGTGGATTTCGATGATTCGCTCTCCCGGGTTGACCGCATCCTCCTGGCGGACGCCCAGACCTCCGGCGGGTTGCTGATCAGCCTCCCGGAAGACCAGGCGGAGTCGCTGTTGGAAAATCTGTTGGAAAAAGACATCCAGGCCGCCCGGATCGGCTCGATGACCGGCGGTACACCCGGCCGGATTCAAGTCACTAAGTTCTGATCGAAATTGTTAATCAATAAAGGAACATGTGATGACAGAAGAACTAAATATTCAGCCCCCGCGCCCAATCCCCTACCCGGATCCCCCCTCATTCGGGAACTTTATCGCACACCTATCCTGCCATATCGATTTGGCCTGGGCAAGGTCATCGGAAAATAGATCTTAATCATCGCCGTCATCGGACGCAAATCCGGCAAGGTCCGCAGGACCCCGTCGAACACCGCCAAAAGGACGACCTGATCTGCGCCATTAGCGGATTTGAACAGGCCCCCGACCGGTATCGCAACCTCCTGGCGCATCCCTACGTCACACTGCAGAATGACCAGGGCGCCCGGCAGGTCTTCGCCCGCCCCTGGAGTCCGAGGCGGAATGGGAGGGCGCGCTCGAATATCTGACGAAAAGCCCCATCTCCGTATTGTCGATCCCGGATGTGATCAACCACCTGGCTGGCCTCGACGTCCAGGAGCAGGTCCGCAAATGGCCGGTGGTGCTCTTCAAGCCCACGGACGAACCCTTCCCGGAACCGCTCGAGGTGGACCTGCTCTGGGCCTGGCGTTCCTCCCTTTCTGCGCCCGCGGCGGCAGCATATGCTTATCGACGGGTAAACCCAAGAAAATATAAGCCGGAAGGTTGCAAACTTATATAAAATTAAATTGGAAGTTTATCACTGGCGACCCAGAAAAGGAGAACTGGTATGTCCATCATCCATGTCAATAATATATCCAAGCAGTTTGGCAGGACGAAAGCGGTCGACAACCTGAGCTTTGAGGTCCGCCCGGGGGAGATCTTTGGGCTTTTGGGGCCAAACGGCGCCGGAAAAACCACCTCAATCCGCATGATCCTGGATATCTTCAAACCCGATTCAGGCGAGATCAGCATCCTGGGTGGGCCGATGACGGAAGAAAAGAAGAACGAGATTGGCTATCTGCCGGAAGAGCGCGGCCTCTATCAGGACATCCCCCTTGAGCGCTGCCTGGTCTTTCTTGCATCGCTCAAGGGTATGGATGAGGCCTCGGCGGAAAACAAGATCGAAGAGTATATGAAGCAGTTCGATCTTTATGAATACCGCGACAAAAAAGTAAAGGAGTTGAGCAAGGGGATGCAGCAAAAGGCCCAGCTCATCACTGCTCTGGTGCACGACCCGTCCCTGATCATCATCGACGAACCCTTCACCTCGCTGGACCCGGTCAACACCGAGATGGTGAAAGACCTGCTGGAACAGAAGCGGGATGAGGGCAAAGCGATCATCATGTCCACCCATCAGATGAACCAGGTGGAGGAATTATGCGACCGGATTCTGCTGATCGATCGGGGTCAGCGCGTGCTCTATGGCGCGCTGCAGGAGATCCAGAGCGAATTCGCCAGCCGCGATATCCTGGTCACCCCACTGGCGCCCCTGCCCGATTCCTTACCCGGTGTGAGCGAAATCAACAAACTCAACGGCCGCTACCGGCTGGTGTTGGAAGATGCCGCTGAGCCAAATCATGTATTGAAAGACCTCATCAACCAGGGTATCGAATTGACCGAGTTTGAAATTGCCGTTCCACCACTGACGGATATCTTCATCAGTGTGGTCAAAGCCCAGGAAGAGGGAGACCATGTTTAAGTCTAAAATTTGGCAAATCGTAAAATATGAATACACCCGGCACGTTTTCCGCCGGCGTTTCCTCTTCAGCCTGCTCAGCCTGCCCTTTGCGGTAATCGTGATGATCGGCGCCACCCTGCTGATTGGCCGGGTTTCCACCAACACGACGCCCGTTGGATATATTGACCTGTCGGGCGCGCTCGCCAACCCTGTCGAACAGGCGCCGAGCGACGATATTTTCGACCCGGTCATCGAGTTCCGACCCTATCAAAACCGGGACCAGGCCCGGGCGGACCTGGAATCCGGTGCAATCCAGGCCTATTATGTTTTGCCTGAAGACTATCCGCAGGATCCCAATACAGAACTGCTCTATCAGGAAGAACCGGATTCCAGCATGCAGTATCAATTTGCGGATTTTGTCCGCAACACGCTGCTGTCCAGTGAGGATGTCGATCCCCAATTGGTGACACGCCTGACGGATGGCAGCCTGATTACGATTTATTCTCTGGATGGCAGCCGCCAGATGCGGCAGGACCAATGGTATCAAATCTTCACCCCCTTCATCGCCGGGATCATGTTCATTATCGTGGTAATGACCAGCGGCGGTTACCTGCTGCAGGCCGTGGTGGAAGAAAAAGAGAACCGCACGATGGAGATCGTGATCACCTCCGTCACCCCCGGACAATTGATGACCGGCAAGATCATCGGCGACATCGCCGTCGGGTTAACACAACTGATCGTCTGGCTGATTTTTGGCTGGATCGGGCTGAAAGTGGCGGGGAATTTCTTCCCCTTCCTGCAATCTTTCTCGCTGCCCTCGGGTTATATTGCCGGGATCCTGCTGATCCTGCTGCCCGCCTTTGTGATGATCGCTGCGCTAATGGCAGCCATTGGCTCAACCATGACGGAAGTACGAGAAGCCCAGCAAATTTCGGGGCTGTTCTCCCTGCCGATGACCATTCCGTTCTATCTCACCTCATCCATCATGATGAATCCAAACGGACCGGTGGCCATGTTCTTCAGCTTCTTCCCCCTGACATCGCCCATCACGACCCTAATGCGTATGTCGCTGACGGTGGTGCCTACCTGGCAGATCGCGCTCAATATTGGCATCCTCTTCGTCTGTGCGGTCTTTGCCATTTGGTTCGCAGGTCGGGCGTTCAGGCTGGGCATGCTGCAATATGGCAAGAAACTCTCTCTTAAAGACGTACTTAGAAAGCGGGCCGAATAATGAAGAAAATTTGGCTAGTCCTTAAAACAGAATTTATCAACACGGTTACCCGCCGTTCGTTTATCCTGACCTTGATCCTGGTTCCATTGATCCCGGCGCTTATCCTGGGCGGTATGGCTCTCTTTGGCGGCAACGACAACGGCGGCCAGGGTGAGATCACTCAACCCGAGCAAAGCGCTGACGTCGCCGAAGGGTATGTCGACCAGGCGGACATCATCACCAAGCTGCCGGATTGGATAGATCAGGGACGCCTGATGCGCTATGACAGTGAAGACGCCGCCCGGCGGGATACGCAATCGGGCGTCCTCCAGGCCTATTACGTCATCCCCGCAGACTATCTTGAGACCGGCGCAATCCGCTACGTCCGCACTGATTTCAATCCCCTCACTGCCATGAACGAGATCGGGATCATTAACGCCGTCATCGAATACAACCTGCTCGGCGCGGATGACCAGCGCTACAGCACCTACCTCAACCCAGTCCAGGTGCAGCCGGTTGACCTGACGCCCGGGGACCAGGGGCAAATCAGCCAAAGCGACAACCCGCTGGCATTCTATCTGCCCTACGGCGTGACCATGTTGTTCTATGCCCTGATCCTCTCTTCCGCCAGCCTGATGCTCAACAGCGTGGCGAAGGAAAAAGAGAACCGGGTGATGGAGATCCTGCTAAGCTCGGTGAAACCGACTGAGCTCCTGGCTGGGAAGATCCTCGGCCTCGGTTTGGTCGGCCTGCTGCAATTGGTGGTTTGGATGGGGTCCGCGCTCTACCTGCTGCGCATCGGCGGCGGCACGCTCAATATTCCCGCCGGCCTGGAATTCCCCCCGCAACTTTTGCTCTGGGGCATCCTGTTCTTTGTCCTCGGTTATCTGCTCTATGCCGGCTTCATGGCCGGCGTAGGCGCACTGGTACCCAACCTGCGTGAAGCGACTCAGGCGACCACCGTCATCGTGTTGCCCATGATTATCCCCTTGATGCTCGTCGGTGTGATCATTGAGCAACCCAGCGCCCCCTTACCCACGATCCTGAGCCTGTTTCCCTTAACCGGGCCGACAACGATGATGACTCGGCTGGCCGCCGGCCCCGTGCCGCTCTGGCAGCTGATCCTTTCAGCCGGCCTGCTCTTGGGTACCGTGATTCTGATAATCCGGGCGGTCGCCCGTATGTTCAGGGCGCAGACCCTGCTGACCGGCAAGAAATTCAGCCTGGGACTCTATATCAAAGTTCTGCTCGGAAAGGGCGAAGAAAGCCTCGACACCACATCAGGCTGAAAATAGATAAAATTCAGCCGTTATGGGCGCCCGTAACAAAGCGCCCATTTTTGTTACACTGATGATAAGATTCATCCATCGAGGAACTTTCGTCGCTGCTCTTCGTCATTTTATCACTGTGTTATATAATTAAACCGATAACCAATCCCTTACTGGCCACCAGGAGGATTAAACAAATGAAAAAACAATGGACCCTGATCACGCTCTTCATCGTATTCAGTATCATCCTTGCCGGCTGCAACTACCCCGGCCGGGCCACCCCGACCTCGCAAGTCGATGCCATGAATACGGCTGCCGCACAAACCATCCAGGCGCAACAGACCGGGATCGTCCAGACCAGCCAGGCCCAAAGCCAAACCACGCCGACGGTCACCCTGTCACCCTCCGACGACGTCACCGCGACGACCGCGCCGCAGAACACCAGCACCCTGACACCCACCAGGACCACCGAAGGTGACTGTTACTCGGCCTCCCTCGTCTCCGAGACCATCCCCGATGGCACGGACATGACGCCGGGCGAATCGTTCACCAAGACCTGGACGCTCAAGAACACCGGCGCCTGTCAATGGACCAGCGATTTTGATGTGGTCTTCACCAGCGGCGACGCGATGAACGCCCCCGCTTCTCTGCAGCTCACCAACGGGACGGTATCCGAAGGCCAATCGGTCCAGATCAAAATAGACCTGAAAGCGCCGAACGCCGCCGGCACTCATCGCGGTGAGTTCAAGCTGCGCAACGCCAATGGTTTGCTCTTCGGCCTCGGCGCCAAAGACGGCCCCTTCTGGGTCGAAGTGGACGTCGCCGGGACGCTCTATGACTTCGCCGATAAATATTGTGCGTCCGGCGTGACCTGGACCAGCGGCGCAGGGACGCTGCCCTGCCCCGGCACGGTCGGTGATAGTGAGGGCTGGGTGATTAAAGACAACTCCCCCAAACTCGAAAACGGTGTGACCGAAAATGAAGCCGGGCTCATAACCCATCCCCAGGCGGTCAATGACGGCTGGATCAGGGGCACTTACCCTGAGATCACGATCACCAGCGGCGTTTACTTCAAATCCATCGTCGGCTGCAATGGCTCGGAAGATTGCGATGTCAGGTTCAAATTGAACTACAAGGTCGATGGCGGCGCAGAACAGACCCTCGCTACCTGGCATGAGGTTCAGGACAATGCCTACACCAGGGTCAAAGTGGATCTCAGCAGTCTGGAAGGTAAACAGGTGCAGTTCATCCTGCTCGTCCAGGCCAACGGCAGTTCCAGTAACGACCAGGCCCTCTGGCTCGCCCCGAGGATTGAACCCTAGTCGCCAGACATAAACTGCGATCGGCGGCGAGAAACTTCACCGCCGATTATTATTCTATTTGTTATAAAATAAGAATAGAAATAGCCTCACCTTGACATTTCTCGCCCATCATCTACAATTGATGATTGACCAACCCCGCCAATCGTTGGTCTGGAGGTAATTGAAAATGAAAAAGAAAATGAGCAAACAACTCTTAATTTTAGCCGTACTGGTGATTGCGACCACGGTCGTGACCGCTTGCGGTCCTCGAGCCACCGAAGTTGACATCGATATGCAGAAAACCGGGTTCGCCCAAACAGCCGAGGCGCAGACCTCAATGACAGCTGCTGCAATTCCCACTGAGACTCCGACACCGGAGGTCACCCCGACCGCTACGTTCACCCTCACGCCCACCGCCGGTACTCCCACCGCGACGGCGACCAGCACCGGCCCAACGGCGACCTTCTCCACCGGGGGCGCGGATGTCGCCCAGTGGCGCGCCAATGACCCGCCCGACAACACCGTCTTTGCGCCTGGTGAGGAGTTCACCGTGACCTGGACGCTGGAAAACACCGGCACATCCACCTGGACTACCGGGTACTACATCCAGTTCTATTCAGGCGAGCAGATGGATGCGGATGACGAAGTCTACTTACCCTATGCCGTCCCGCCGGGCACCAACGTGCAGATCAGCGTCGATTTTATCGCCCCCGATTCCAATGGCGCCAAACGCAGCGACTGGATTCTCAAGAATGCCAATGATGAGACCTTTTATTCTTTCTATATCGTGATCGAAGTTGGCGAGAAATCCACTCAGCCTACCACTGCGCCTGCCTCAGCCACACCAAACGCCACAGCAACGACAGAAACACCCTGATTCGATAGCAACCGTGCCTGATCTGCTCAAACTGAAAAAAAATATACAAACCGAGGCCCTACGCCTCGGTTTTAACCATTTCGGCGTCGCCCCGGCCACACCCGTTGCCCATTATGAGGCCTATCTCAAATGGGTCGAAAACGAGCACCAGGGCGGGATGGCCTATCTTGCTCGGCCCGACGCCGTCGCCAAGCGCGCGGACCCCCGTTTGATCGAGCCTGACGTCAAGCGAGTAATCAGCCTGGCGCTGCCCTATCGCCGCCCAGTGGACGACCCCGCGCCGCAAGAGTCCGGTTTCGGCCGGATTTCGGCCTACGCTCTCACGGGCGATTACCACGATGTGATCTGGGAGAAATTGGACCAACTGGAGGCCTTTATCCGTCGGGGGGTCAACCGCCCCACCATGCTGCGGTCCTATGTCGACACCGGCCCCGTCCTCGAGCGCGCCTTTGCTTCCACGGCGGGTTTGGGCGCCACGGGCAAGAACAGCTGCCTGATCGTCCCGGGCACCGGCTCTTACTTCTTCCTAGCCGAGGTCCTCACATCCTTGACACTGCCTGTTGACAACCCTTTCAAACGCGACCTTTGCGGTTCCTGCACTCGCTGCATTGATGCGTGCCCAACAAATTGCATCCTGCCGGGACATACCATCGATGCCAGCCGCTGCATCAGCTATCTCACAATCGAGAAGCGGGGTGCGATCCCCGATGAGCTCAAAGCGCCTATCGGCGATTGGGTCTTTGGCTGTGACGTCTGTCAAATGGTCTGTCCCCACAACGCCTGGACGCAGAGACAACGCTACCCCCTGGGCAAACCGCAGCAACCGCAGTGGCTCCCGCTCGAATCGCTCTTCGAAATGAATGAAGAAACCTTCAAGGAAACCTTCGCCGGGTCCGCCCTCATCCGTACCGGGCGTCGTGGCTTACTTCGGAACGCGGCAATCGTTCTGGGTAACCAGCGCGCCCAATCGGCCCTGCCGGCGTTGCGCCAGGCGGCTTTGCGAGAGACGGATGAAGCCGTCGTCAAAGCCTGTCGCTGGGCCATCTCAGCCATTGAAGACAATAGCAAAACTGTCCCCACGGAGAGCAAGGCATGACGGGAAATCAGCCCAGTTTCACCATCGGCGACGTTCCAATCTACGGCGACCTGATCCTGGCCCCAATGGACGGGATCACGGATCAACCCTTTCGAAAGCTCTGCCGCCGGCTCGGTTCCGCAATAACCGTCACCGAGTTCATCAACGCAATTGACGTGATGGCGAATAACCCGCGCTATCCCAAGCGCACGGTGTTCGACGACGACCAACGACCGGTTTCGCTGCAGCTCCTGGGAGATAATCCCGAGCGCATGCTAAAAGCTGCAATCCAATTAATCGAACGATTTCAACCGGACATCCTTGACATCAACCTGGGCTGCCAATCTAAAAAGGTCACCGGTCGCGGCGCCGGCGCTGCATTACTGCGCCAACCGGAAAAAATTGGCAAAATTTTCACTCTGATGTCGCATCAATTTGAGATCCCCGTCACCGGGAAGATCCGGCTGGGTTGGGACGATGATTCACTGAACTACCTCGACGTGGCAAAGACCATCCAGGACCACGGCGGTGCGATGGTGGCCGTGCATGGTCGCACACGCGTGCAGGCCTACCGCGGCAAAGCCCGCTGGGCGCCGATCCGCGAGATCAAACAAGCTTTGCAAATCCCTGTAGTCGGCAACGGTGATGTGCGCACCGTCGCGGACATTGACGCCATCAAAGCCCAAACCGGGTGCGACGCGGTGATGGTCGGGCGTGCAGCGGTCGCCAACCCCTGGATCTTCAGCCGTCTGGATCGCGATCAGGTCCCCAATGCCGTCGTGCGGCAAACCCTGCACCAGCATCTGGATGACATGCTTGCCTTTTACGGCGAACGGGGGGTGATCACCTTCCGAAAATACCTCAAGGCTTGCCTGCGCCCGTATAACCTCTCAAAGGAAAGAAGGATGGTGATCCTAAAAAGCACCGACCCGCAATTTGTAAAGGACGAGATCGATGCCTTGTTAACCTAGCACCGTGATATCTACCCAGATACGACTGTGGATCGACGAGGGTTGAGATCAGCGTGCTGACGAGCTGCTGAACGAGGACTACCAACTCATCGAACAGTTTCTGCAGGCCAGTGATATTCACTGTCGAAAGCTGCCCTAACAGGCCCATCGCTTGTTGGTTGGATTCCTCAATCTTGTAAAAACCGTAACTGAGCGCCCCGGAACGGTTCAGGATCTCCTGGTCCTGGTCGTACTGATCCAAATCCTTTATGAGATGGGCGGCATCAACCAATGCGAAGAAGCGGTGCGCCTATTGGCGCTCGGAAATAATCGCAGACTTACCCAAACCGAGTACGGTCAGGTTTTCAGCTCAACCCATCCCACAGTCAGAATAAATTGTTAGCCCTCGCGATTTACAAAACCTGATCGATCTCGGGGATAAAATTCATGACCTCACCCTCTGGCCTTGGCCCTGATCTCCTATCACTTGCTGCTGTATCCCTGGCCCAGGCTGATCATCCGGCCGCTGTCACTTTGGCCGGTACGCCTCAGCAGCGCCAGTGTCCGCCTGGGTCCACACAATTATCAGAGCGCCTTTGGCCGGATAAATTTCCAGATCTTTAAAGGCATGTTGATCACCTTCCAACTTCCTCTTCTGATCTCCTGGTTGCTCTACCCTTTCCATGCCTTGCTGCTGTCCAAAATCCTCGGTCCGGTGGTCCCGATCCTGGGTATGAGCGGCGTCGGGATCGTGCTTTGACAGGGATCGTGCTTTACTTGCAAACTCGCCAAGAGCCCTAACCAAGAGCCCTGACCTTGCATAAATAATTGCGTCTGGTATAATTCAGCCTGTGACTGGTCCTGTACCTGGTCAGTTTTCGGCTGGGTGCATGGAGACCTGCAAATACGAATTTATAAGGAGAAGCAGTGTCATGGCATTAGACAAACAAGGTAAAGAAAAGATCATCGAAGAATTCAAACGGCATGGTGACGACACTGGGTCACCAGAAGTCCAGATTGCAATCCTATCCGAGCGGATTAGAGAATTAACTGATCACCTCCGGGCCAACTCGCACGACGAGAGTTCACGGCGTGGGCTATTGAAGCTTGTTGGGCGCCGCCGAAGTTTACTGGCATACCTGCGCCGGAAAGACTATAAACGTTATCTGGCGCTCACCGAAAAACTCAAGATCCGGAAGAAATAATTCTTTTCGCGCTTGAACGATCTCTGAATAGACCGTAGAAATATCGATTGCAGGGCCGTATGACTTGTAAGTCACGATTGAGACTCCGCAATTGATGTCTCTGCGGTAATTTTTTAAGTCAATTAAGTCCACCGGTCGGGAATTGAAAATTGCTGAGGGCGAAGACCTCACCGGTTTTCAGTCCCTGACTGGGTGGGAATTTAGACGAAGGGAACTGTTAATGAAACCCGAATTTAAGATTTATCGAACCAAACTCGGTGATAAAGACATTATCATCGAAACCGGCAAGCTGGCCCAACAGGCTGGCGGCGCCGTGACCATTCGCCAGGGCGACAGCGTGATGTTCTGCGCTGCCACAATGGGTGGGATCCGCGAAGGCCTGGATTTCTTCCCCCTGACGGTTGATTACGAAGAGCGCATGTACGCCGGCGGCCGGATTCCCGGCTCCTTCTTCCGCCGTGAAGGTCGTCCCCGCGGTGAGGCGATCCTGATCGCCCGAATGACCGACCGACCGATGCGCCCCCTCTTTCCTAATGGGATGCGCAATGCTGTCCAGTTAATCCTGATGTCGCTTTCAGCGGATGCGGAAAACCCTCTGGATACCCTTGGCATCAATGCTGCCTCGGCCTCGCTGATGATTTCAGATATCCCCTGGGCTGGCCCCGTGGGCGCCGTGCGCATTGGTTATATCAATAACGAACTGGTCGTGAACCCGACCTTCTCCGAACTGGAAGAATCAAAATTGGATCTGATCGTGGCCGGCACCAAAGAGGCCATCGCCATGGTCGAATGCGGCGCAGACGAAGTCTCCGAACAGGTTATGGTCGAAGCACTGGATCTGGCGCATAAATCCATCCAGCCGATCATTGAACTGCAAGAGCGAATGGCCCGCGAAATTGGCAAGGAAAAACGCGAAGTTGAACTCGTTGCTCCCGAAGAGAGCCTCATCAACCAGGTCAAAGCCAGCATCAATGAACGCTTGCTGGAAATCCTCAAGAAACCCTATACCAAAGAAAACCTTTATGGCGGCATCAGCGACCTCAAGGACGCTGTGATCGAGGATATGACCGCCGACAAGGCCGACGAGCTGAGCGAATCGGAACTAAAAGCCCTCAAGAAAGCTGTTGGCAGTGCCTTTGAAGAGGCCGAGAAATCCGTCATTCGTGACCGGATCCTCGCCGAACGCGTTCGCCCCGACGGACGCACCCCGAAAGACATCCGCAATATCTGGTGCGAAGTGGATGTCAGCCCCCGTGCACATGGCTCCGGCCTGTTCACTCGCGGCGAGACACAGGTCCTCACCCTGGCGACTCTGGGCACCCCCAAGGAAGCACAGGAACTGGATAACCTGGTCCCCACCGAGACCAAACGGTACATGCACCATTACAACTTCCCGCCCTACTGCGTCGGTGAAACTGGCCGGCTCTACCAATCCCGGCGTGAGATCGGGCACGGTATGCTGGCAGAACGCGCGTTGCGCCCCGTACTCCCGGACGAGAAGGACTTCCCCTACACCATGCGCCTCGTTTCAGAGGTGATGGCCTCCAACGGTTCATCCTCCATGGCTTCCACCTGCGGCAGCACTCTGGCGCTGATGGACACCGGCGTGCCGATCCTGCGGCCCGTCTCCGGTGTGGCAATGGGGCTTGTTATGAAAGACGGCGACTACGTCATCCTGACCGACATCCTCGGCATGGAAGACCACCTCGGCGATATGGACTTCAAAGTCACCGGTACCACCGAAGGCATCACAGCCTTGCAGATGGACATCAAGGTCAGCGGTCTGACAACCGAAATCATGGCTGAGGCGCTCGAACAGGCTCGCCAGGCCCGGTTGGACATCATGGACAAGATGCTCGAGACGATTGCCGAACCCCGCAGTGAAATCAAGGACCACGCTCCCCGCATCGAGACCATCCAGGTGCCCGTCGACAAGATCGGCGCTGTGATCGGTAAGGGCGGCGAGACAATCCGCTCCCTGCAGGAAGAAACCGGCACCCGCATTGACATCGATGACGACGGCACGGTCTTTATCGCTTCCACCGACGGCGTCGGCTACAAAACCGCCCGTGAACGGATTGAGCGGCTGACCGAAGAAGTTGAAGTCGGCCGGATTTACACCGGCAAGGTTGTCCGCACCACTGACTTTGGCGCCTTTATCGAGATCCTGCCCGGCCAGGACGGCCTCGTGCACATCTCGCAATTGGACACCAACCACGTGAACAAGGTAACCGATGTGGTCAAAGAAGGCGATGAGGTCACCGTCATGGTCACCAACATCGACAACCAGGGTCGCATCCGGCTCTCCCGCCAGGCCCTTCTTGAGGGATGGACGCTGGAAGAGGCGCAGGCGCAGGACAGCGGTGGCAAAAAGAGCAGCAGCCGCGGCCGCCGGAGCAATAACCGCAGCCGTCGCTAAACCTAAATAAATTACAAAAATAAAAAAACCCCGGAGTTTTTAAAAACTCCGGGGTTTTTTATTGCCAGAATTAATAGCCCTTAGTTGATCTTCCCGTGCCGAAGGGCCTTATAGACCTGGTCCAGCTTGTTCATCACCGCATCCTCTTGCCGGGCAATATAAGCCAGGACGGAAATTTCATCCTGCATCGCCGCCTGACCTTCCACAATCAGGCGTTTGCGGTCTTCGGTGTGATGATCGTTAACGGTCGTTACGACACCGCCCACCTGCACCAGATCCCCATTATCAGGCAGTTTGAAGGTCAGATGGACGTCATCCTGCCGGTCGAAGGGCGCCGTCGCAGGTGCATCCACCACCAGGCGGATCGTATTTTCTTCCAGCGTCGCCAACGAGACCAGCGTGCCTTCCAGCAAGCCGCCCATATCCGAATCCAACGCCACTCGCACTACTTCCGCGGGTGAGATCAGTGAACGATATAGATCAGATGTAATGGATTGCGGGATCCGCAGTTGATCTACCATCACCACCCGGTTAGTGTAATCAATCGAGACGGGATGCGCCTGGACCAATGCCGGGATTTCACGGCTTTGGATGTAAGTCACGCGGGCCTGCTTGATGCAAGCGGTCTGGTAAGGATGGGCAATCAACCCCACGACAGCGGTGTGCACCATCGCCACGTCCGCTTCATAGGCAACCGGGATGCCCTGATAAGTGTTTAAAAGCGTGACCGGACGCTGGTCGCTCAGGTGGCGGCGCAATACATCCAGGATGGCGTCATCGTTCCATTCAGCATTTCGATCCATCATCACGCTCCGTTTCAAAAAATTTAATTCCTTTTCGGCTCTGTTGGCAAGGCCGGCATCTCCGGCCCGGGAATCCCCAAAAGGTCCCCCAGTGCCGCCCTGAGGGCCGTGCGGTCATCCCAGGCATACTCAATCTGCCCAAAGCACATCGACTGCTCGTGACCTTTGCCGCAGAGGATCACCAGGTCGCCAGATTTAGCCCTGGCCACAGCCCGGCGGATCGCCGTGCCCCGGTCCGGCTCCCGCCAGAAGGTCTCGCCTTCCACACCACCGCCCTTTTGCGCCCCTTCGGCCATGTCTTCCAGGATTCCCGCCAACGATTCCGTCCGGGGGTCCTCCGCCGTGAGGATGACTTCATCCGCAATCCCGACGGCGATCTCGGGCATCATCTTGCGCTTTTCGACATCGCGCAGCCCGGCCGAACCGAAGACGGCGATCAGTTTACCACGGGTCAGTTCCCGGGCCGTACGCAGGGCCTGGCGGATTGCGTTGGGGGTATGGGCAAAATCAACAATTGCCATAAATTCCTGCCCCAGGTCCAACGATTCCATTCGCCCCGGCACGGTGGGGATATTGGCAAAGGCTTTTTGCGCCGCTTCAACCGGCACGTTCAGTCCGAACACCGTCAGTCCCAAGGCTGCCAGGCCATTGTGAACATTATACCTGCCGATCAGGGGCGTTCGGATGCGGAAGAATTTACCCGGGCCGTGCACGGTGAAGCTCAGCTCATTGGGGGTGTTTTCAATCTCATCCGCCCAAAGGTCCGCCTCACTGGACAGACTATACGAAAGCTGGTTGGCAGGGGAAATTTCTGATAGATAAGCATAGGACTCATCGTCCCGGTTGAGCACTGCCAGCGGCGCCACGTCCAGCGGCGGTACGCGCCGTCCCGGGCTGTCAGCCGCTGATAGCGCGCTAAAGAGCAGTCCCTTGGCCTCCAGATAGCCCCGGTAGGTACGGTGGTAGTCAAGATGCTCATGGGTTACGTTGGTCACCGCGGCCAGATTATAGTCCACGGCCGCGACCCGTTTTTGCGCCAGGCCGTGGGAGGTTGTCTCCAGCACGGCGTGGGTCAGCCCGGCCGCCACCATCCGGGCCAGGTAGCGCTGGATGTCGGGCGCTTCCGGCGTGGTTACGTGGAAACCGGTGTCCAGTGTCTCGTCGCCGATCTCGGCGTTGACGGTCGAGATCATCCCCACGGCCACCCCCGCGCTTTTGAGAATTTCGTAGACCAAATTGGTGGTCGTGGTCTTGCCGTCTGTGCCGGTCACACCGATCACGACCAGCTTACGCGAAGGGTAACCGTAGAATGCGGCAGAGAACTGCGCCAGCGCCTCGCGGTCATCGCCTTTGATCTGAACATAGGGCACCGCCAGGTCAAGACTCGGCCGGACGCCGACCACGGCGGCCGCGCCCTGCTCGAGCGCCTGCGGGATGTAGTTGTGGCCGTCCACATTGTCGCCGGTCAGCGCGAAGAATACATCGCCGGGCTGCACCTTACGGGAGTCGGTGGCGATGCCGCTGATCCGGATATCGCTGGGTACATTCCGAACCTTGTCACCAAGCTCAGCCAGGCAGGCGGAGAGTTTTTGATTTTGCTTGGGGGTCAAAAGGCTGTCCTTTCGCAAAGGGTCGCGTCATTTTACGGGGTTAATCTTATCCGCAACCGCCGAGAAGGACAAGGCAAAACAAACGTCATTGCGAGCGAAGCGAAGCAATCTGGAATTTCATAGTTTGTCCAGGTCGCCACCCCCTAATATATCAGCCTGATCGTGTGCCGCGGTGCTAATCGAAGTTGGAGATGTAAGCAATCGAGTAATCAGAACTCTTCAAACAAATCTTCCCACTCAGGATTCATTTCATTAATCAATTCGATCTTCTTCCGTCGAGAGCCTGCCTTGATCCGCTTCTCGTTTTCCAACGCATCATAGACGCTCTCAAAAGCCTCAAAAAATACCAATTTCGTTAAGTTGTATTGTCCGGTGAACTTGCTTCCGTTTCCAGACCGATGCTCCAGTATTCTGCGATAGAGATCATTGGTCACACCTGTATACAGCACCCGATTGGACCAATTCGTCATGATGTAAACATAGTATTCACACATCATTTAAATACCGTCCTCAATTATGAAAATATCCA
>JAXHUD010000004.1:0-39169 GCA_034189815.1 Chloroflexota bacterium | reverse complement strand
CGCCCGTTCTGGGTTCCACCACCGGCGCGCAACACCGGGCGGGAACCCGGAAGCGCTCTGGAGGTCGTGGCCGCAGCCGGCGGCAGAACGCCAAAAAGCACTGAGGCATGAAGCCCACCTTCCAGGCGCCCACGTGCTGGTTGGGCGTCAGGACGTAGCTGGTATGCGGGCAACCGGTGAACTGCTCCAGCAGGTAATTGGCGTGCACGGTGCGTTTGCCCGTGGCGAAGGCCCAATAGGACCCGACGCCCTCGGTCGAGAGTCCCTTGGTATCCACAATGCTGGGGTTATCAAACCCGCGCGGCGCCACCAGCCGCCAGAGCCAGGCCAGCGCCGGGGGCAAAATGTGGAAAAAGCCCACAATGCCGTAGGTCGGGTTATCGGCCGTGCAGGGCGGCGTACGGAAGCCGAAGGAGCGGATATCCACGTCCACCGGCTCGTTCACCACATTGGGCATAATCTCCCGTGGGATCACAACCCGCGGGTTCGGGCAGGGTTTGCCCGGCGCGTCCAGGATGTGGTCCCAGATCATGGCGATCCCATCCGGCGCGGCGTTGATGTTCAGGAACAGGAGCGGTTCTTCCGGTTCGGCCGTCAGCCGCTCCAGGTTGAGGTCGGTGCCGTAGTGGCGGATATGGTTCGTGCGCACGAACCAGGCGTCTTCCGCGTCCGTCACGGCCAGCTTGCCATTATGCTGCAGCGCCGGATGGCAGAGCGCCATATCGTCCGTCACGGGGTGCAGCGAGCAGGTCCGGGGTTGTTCATGCAGCCGATGTTCGCCCGTCACCAGGTTCACACCGTAGAGCATACGCCCGTCGTCCTCGCGGTGTGGATATTCGAGCATTTCGCTCTTGCCCGCGCCGCTGGCGCCTTCGTGCATGAAGGTCACCTCATTATCATAGGGCGTCACGACTCGCACGGTGGAGCAGTGCGCTGTGACCCAGCCCTCTTGTTCACCCTGGTTGAGCAGGATGCTGTAGGCCGCTTTCTTGGCGCTCGGCCCGGGGTAGAGGCAATAGGAAAAGACCTCGTGCATGCCAGGCTGGCGATAGTGCACCACCACCTGCTTGCCGTTCAGGTCCGTATAGCGGAAGGTCGGGGCCACATAGATCACCGAGGCGGGATTGAAATCGTTGCCAACCTCCTCATAGGCCGTGATCCCCTGCAGCAGGGCCATGCCGAAGCCAAAGAAGGCCGCGTTGGCCGGGGCGACCAGGAGCGCGTCCTGACCGATACCCTTCTTCCCGGTCACATAGCCATAGATGACCAAAGGATTTTCGGAAAGCCATTTAAAGGTGCGCTCCCGCAGTTCAGTGAAGGGCGTGTGATAGACCTCCTCAAAACGCATGTGGTCGGTGGGACCGTCATCGCCGATCAGCATCGCATCCGGATCCCGCCGGCGCATGTAGGCCGAGGGATAGTTGGCGGCAATGCCGTTGCGGACCCGTACAACCGTGGCGTCGATGATCTTGCTCAATCCCGGTACCTGGTAGGAGACCTCAAAGGTCTTGTTGTTCAGATCGCCGCAGGCGCGGTCCAGCAATTCCTGGGTCGAACTTATCACGGTCACATCTGAATTAGCTTCGAGAATGGCTTGCAGTTCTTTGGGTGGGTTGTAACGTTTCCAGCTTCGGTTTTTCATTAATTCCTTCTGACTAACTATAATGACTCATTCGTTAGATTCTATCGCGCTTCACTGCGCGTTAGGTTAATACTTTGTTTAAACTTCTGAGGCAAATGAACCCACCTCGGTCGAGTTCATGTCGATCCGCGGCGTGAACATCTCTTCCACCCGATCGGTGGTGAAGGCGCGCGGCCGTTCGATGGGCTGCAGCAAGGCCCGCGCCCAAACAGCGTGCGCCGTCAGACCCAGCAGGCGGCTGATCCCGAACAGCACCGTGCAAAATTCGGGCGGAATCCCGTAATGATGCTGCAGGCTGCCGCTGATCGCGTCCACATTCGGATAAGGATTCTTGACCTTGCCCAGGCCGCCCAGCACTTCCGGCATCACTTCATACACCCGGCTGACCAATTGGAACAATGGATCATCGGGCATGAAGCGCTCCGCAAAGCGATATTGCGCCGTGAAGCGGGTATCCGTCCGGCGCAGCACACCGTGGCCGTAACCCGGGATCACCATGCCCTTCTCCAGCGTTTCGAGGGCAAATTCGCGCAATTCGGCGTGGGTCGGCATGCCATCGTAATGGTCCTGCAAAGCCTGCAGCCAGCGTAAAGTTTCCTGGTTTGCCAACCCATGCAGCGGCCCAGCCAGGGCGTTCAGCCCCGCGGACGTGGAGAGGTAGAGGTCGGAGAGCGTCGAATTGACCAAATGGGAGGTATGCGCACAGGCATTCCCGTTCTCCTGGTCGGAGTGCAGGGTCATGAACAAACGGCAGAGGTCTCTGTATTCGGCGTCATCGCCCTTGCCGATCATCTGAGCGAAGTTAGCGCTCCAGTCCAGGTCGGGGTCAGGTACGGCCTCTGCACCATCCCGATATTTCAGGTTGTAGATCGTCGCCGCCAGCGTAGGCAGGTTGGCCGTAATCGTCAAAGCGTCTTCCAGCATGGGCCGCCAATATTCCGAGCGGTCAATCCCCTCATGATAGGCTTTGGCGGCGGTGGATTGGGGCTGCATCGCCAAAATCGCCTGCGAGAGCAGCGTCATCGGGTGCGTATCCGCGGGCATCGCCCGCAGCACATCCATCACCTGGTTGGGCAGGCCTTGCCGCGCCCGCCACATTTCTTCCACAGCCCTTGCGCTTTCAAGGGTCGGGAATTGGTCCACCAGCAGCAGGTAATACAACCCGCCCAACAGGGGGAAATCACTGTCCTCTGCCTTTGGCAGCTTCTCCAGTAATTCATCCACGGTGTAACCGCGGATCAGCAGACCGAGGGAGGGATCCACGTGCGAGATCTCCGTCACCAGCGCAAACAGCCCACGCATGCCGCCGTATACATCGGACACCTTGATCTCGCCAATCGGCTCATCGCCGAATTCCTTATACAGACGTGAGATGCGTGCCTTCCAATCGGGCAGCTGCGCGGCGATGCGCGCTTCAAATGAAGGATTGAGATGCAATTTTGCTTTTGAGTTAAGATCTGCTGATGCTCGCTTATTCATAGGTTTTCCTCGCAGTAAGTGTTCAGGTGGTGTCAGGGTTAGCGTCGTCGGATGGCGGCTATCGATGCCGCCCGGGCTGAACACCGTGTCGATGTTGCGAGGGGTTATACCCGAGCAAGCGTGAAATCTGCAGCGCAGTGCGGATGCAGGTTTGTGCAAATTTATCAACCTTATCTTCGGTGAATCGTTGGGTTGGGCCGGAGACCGTTAGCGCGGCAACCATCTGCCGCCGCTGATTGAAGATCGGCGCTGCAACGCCGGAGGCATCCGCCGTCCACTCACCATGGCTGAGCGCGAAACCGCGTTTCTGGATGATTTCACATTGGCGGCGCAGTTCATCCGCGTCAGTGATGGTCTTATCGGTGAAAGCTTCCCTGGGCACATCCGCCAGGATGGATTCACGTTGGTCTTCGGACATAAAGGCCAAAAAGAGCTTCCCGGCCGAACCGGCATGCAGGGGCAGATAGCGACCCACCCGGGCCACCATGCGTACGTTCTGTTCGCTTTCCAGCCGCTCCACACAAACCCGCTCATTACCTTCCAGGATATAGAGACTGATCGTCTCACCCGTCAGGCGCTGCAGGTCATAAATGAAAGGCTGGGCTACCCGGCGCACGTCCACCGTGGCGGTGTAAATTTCGGCCCAGGCCAAAACCTTGCCCGCCAGGGCATATTGGCGGGTGTCCGAATCCTGCACCAGCAGCCCCAGTTCCTTTAAGGAAGCCAGGGTCCGGCCGGTGGTGCTGGAGGGGATACCCGTCATCCGCGCAGCCTCCCGGACGCCCAAATAAGGCTCGTCCTTGGAGAAGCAATCCATCAATGCGATGGCGTGCCTGAGCGTACTGGAAGGTTTGGTCATAACTCCTTGGCCTGTGTCCCGTTATATGGGACAGTGTCCCAAAATTTGATGATAGTATGATTATAAAGTCGGGTTCAAAGGTTTGTCAATGCGAAAAAATGGGCGTTAACCCATTGTTAGCATTTCGAAACACACCTGACCACGCTATATTGACCCTCTTCGGGAGTACTCATGTCCTCAGCTTCCTACAAATCCCCCGCCAACGGGAAAGCGATCACCGTAAACGCCGGAACCTTGCAGGTCCCGTACCACCCCATCATCCCCTTCATCGAAGGTGACGGCATCGGCCCGGATATCTGGGCAGCCGCCCGGCCCGTGCTCGATGCTGCGGTTCGACTTGCCTACGACGACGACCGCGGTCTGGCCTGGATGGAAGTATTGGCCGGAACAAAGGCCAAAGCGCAAACCGGGGAGCTCTTACCTCAGGCCACGATTGACGCATTCGGGACTTATCGGGTGGGCATCAAAGGCCCCCTGACCACGCCTATCGGCAGCGGGTTCCGCTCGCTCAATGTCGCCATCCGGCGTGCCCTGGACCTCTTCGCCTGCGTCCGGCCCGTGCGCTGGCTCCCGGGGGTGCCCTCCCCCCTCCGCCGACCGGAGAAGGTCGATATGGTCGTCTTCCGCGAAAATACGGAAGACATCTACGCCGGGATTGAATTCGCCGAGGGCAGCGATGCCAACGCCGCTTTCCAGACCTGGCTGGAATCGACCCTGCCTACAGAATTCGCCAAGATCCGCTTCCCCCGAACCGCGGCTTTCAGCATCAAACCAATCTCCCGCGAAGGCACGGAAAGACTGGTGCGCGCCGCCATCAATTACGCACTTACGAATGGCCGCAAGCGGGTCACCCTGGTGCACAAGGGTAACATCATGAAGGCCACCGAGGGCGCTTTCGCCCGCTGGGGCTACGCATTGGCTGAGGGTGAATTCAACAGCCAGGTGATCCCCGCATCCGAGACTGACCGCGGTGGGGAAGGCAAAGTCCTGATTGACGACGTGATCACCGATGCAGCTTTCGAACGTGCACTCACCCGCCCTGAGAGCTTTGACGTGATCGCCACGATGAACCTGAATGGCGACTACCTTTCTGATGCGCTTACTGCGCAGGTCGGCGGGCTGGGCATCGCCCCAGGCGCCAATATCAACACCGACAGTCAGGTGGCCGTTTTCGAATCGACCCATGGTACCGCTCCCACCCTGGCCGGGACGAACAAGGCCAATCCCTGCTCGCTGATCCTTTCCGGCCAAATGATGCTGGCGCACCTTGGCTGGCATGAAGCAGCCGACCTCGTCGAGCGCGGCATTATGGCTGCCGTGAAGGCCGGGCAGGTGACCTTCGACTTCCAGCGTCTGATGCCGGAAGCCAATCGCTTGTCTACCACCGATTTCGGCCAGGCCGTCATCGATCAAATGGAATCATTCTAGCTTACAAACAGTCAAACCCGGAGATATTTCAATGACGTCATCCTCCTTTTCTTTTAATGTCAACCTGCCTGAAACCGCCGGCGACCGGCTGCAGGAACTGCCTTTTTCACTGCGGATCCTACTGGAAAACGTCTTAAACCACCCAACAGACGACACCCAGTCCGCCGAGGCTGTGCACGACATTCTCGGCTGGCAGCCCCAGGCCGCAGACCGGCCCGCCGTGCCCTTCTACCCCGGTCGGGTACTACTGCAGGATCTCACGGGAGTCCCCCTGGTGGTGGACCTGGCGGCCATGCGTAGTGCAGCGGCCAAATTAGGTCAGGATCCGGCTGAGATCTCGCCGAAAGTCCCTGTAGATTTGGTGATCGATCACTCTATACAAGTGGACTTCACCAGCCGGCCTGACGCTTTCAACCGCAACATGTCGCTCGAATTCGAACGCAACCGGGAGCGCTACGCCCTGCTGCGTTGGGCCCAAAACGCCTTCGACCGCTTCCGCGTGGTGCCGCCCGGAAAAGGCATCATCCACCAAATCAACCTCGAAAGTCTGGCAAACGTGGTCAGCCAACGCAATATCAACGGCGAGACAATTGCCTTCCCCGATACGCTGGTGGGCACCGATTCTCACACCCCAATGATCAACGGACTGGGCGTGCTGGGCTGGGGCGTCGGCGGGATTGAGGCCATCGCCGGGCTGCTCGGTAAACCAATCGAAGTCGTCCTGCCCGATGTGATCGGCCTGGAATTGGTCGGCGAACTGGCGGAGGGTGTCACCCCCACCGATCTGACCCTGACCATTGTCCAGCGCCTGCGAGAGCAGGGCGTCGTAGGCAAGTTCATCGAGGCCTTTGGGCCTGGGCTGGAGGGGATCAGCATCCCCGACCGGGCGATGATTGCCAACATGTCCCCGGAAAGCGGCGCCACTGTCACCTTTTTCCCGGTGGACACGCACACTTTAGACTATCTACGTCTGACCGGACGGAGCCCGGAAACGCTGGAACGCGTGGAATCTTATTGCAAAGCGCAAGGCCTGTTCCGAGACAAAG
Source organism: Chloroflexota bacterium (assembly GCA_034189815.1). GTDB lineage: Bacteria > Chloroflexota > Anaerolineae > Anaerolineales > Anaerolineaceae > Brevifilum. The sequence goes on along the minus strand of JAXHUD010000004.1, from coordinate 32,715 downwards.
AAACACCCGCGCCGCAGTTCACCAAGGTCGTCCGGGTGGACCTTTCCGAGGTGGCGTCCAGTGTGGCCGGACCCTTCCGCCCCAACGAGCGGGTCAATTCGCTGGACCTTAAAACGGACTTCGAACGCCGGCTGACTGCTGCCCGGAATCAGAAGGGCTTCGCGCTTGATGATGCAGACAAGCAGAAGGCCGTGGACGTCAAACTGGGGGATGAGACCGTGACCCTGCGCCACGGCGCGCTGCTGATCGCCGCGATCACGTCCTGCACCAACACCTCCAACCCCACAGTGATGCTCAGCGCCGGCTTGCTGGCAAAGAAAGCGGTCGAACGGGGGCTGCGGGTCAATCCGACCGTCAAATGTTCTCTGATGCCCGGGTCCCGGGTAGTGACGGCCTATCTGGAAAGCGCTGGTCTGCTGGAACCGCTGGCCGAACTGGGCTTTGACCTGGTCGGCTACGGCTGCGGCAGCTGCATCGGCAACTCAGGGCCGCTGGCACCAGAAGTCGCCTCTGCTTTGAAAGGTGGAGCGCTGGTCACCGCCAGCATCTCCTCAGGTAACCGCAACTTTGAAGGTCGAATCCACGCCCTTACGCGGGCCAACTACCTGGCCTCGCCGCCGCTGGTGGTCGCTTATGCCCTGGCCGGCACGGTCGATATCGACCTGACGTCCGAGCCGTTGGGCACAGACCGGGACGGAAAACCGGTCTATCTGAAGGACATCCTGCCAACCCAGGAGGAAGTCCAGGCGGATATGGCTGAGGTGCAGCCGGAGCTCTATGACAGGATTTACGCAGACCTTTATGAAGGCGATGAACGGTGGCAAAAGATCGCCGCCGGATCACAAACCACCCTATTCCAATGGGATCCCGACTCCACCTATATCAAAGAGCCACCCTATTTCGATGCCCTTGTGGCACACCATGCGGCGCCCCTGCAGGATATTCACGGTGCGCGAGTGCTGGCTTTGTTGGGTGATTCGGTCACCACAGACCACATCTCCCCGGCCGGCAGCATCCCGACGAACAGCCCCGCCGGCCGTTACCTCTCCGACCACGGCGTTCCGGAAGCGGCATTCAATTCTTACGGCGCACGGCGCGGCAATGACCGCGTGATGGCTCGGGGCACCTTCGCCAACATCCGTTTGCGCAACCAGCTTGTGCCGGGTGTGGAAGGCGGATTCACCCGCTTACTTCCGGATGACGAGCGGATGACCATCTTCGACGCCGCCCAGGTTTATCACAAGCGAGATGTCCCCCTGATCGTGATCGCCGGGAAGGAATACGGCACCGGCTCCAGTCGGGATTGGGCCGCCAAAGGCCCGCTGCTGTTGGGCGTTCGGGCCGTAATCGCCGAGTCCTACGAACGCATCCACCGCTCGAACCTGATCGGGATGGGAATCCTGCCCCTGATGTTCCAACCCGGTGATAATGCGGCTTCCCTCAGCCTCACAGGCGAGGAAGTCTTCCAAATTTCAGGCATTAACAGCCTCACCCCCCAGGGCCGCTGCCGGGTGACCGCCCGTCGGGATGATGGGAGCGAGGTGCAGTTTGAGGCGATCGCACGCATTGATACCCCCGCCGAGTTAAAGCGGCTGCTTTCGGGCGGGATCTTGCACGAAGCGATGTTGGAACAATAAATTTCAGGAAAGTTTTGTTCGCCGGACGAAATCCTGCAACCGCTCGTAATCTTCGGGCAAATCCATGTCCATACCGAAACCGACATCGGGGATGATGACACCGCGCGCTTTTCCACCCAGCGCCGCCCCGACGGCCCGCTCTGCATCGGCCAACGTTGCCAGGCCCAAACCATAGCGCAGCAGCAGCGACCAGGTCTGCGGCCGCCGGACAAGATAACGCACGATCGGCCCCATGCCCACCTTACGCTTCGTCCGGTTGATCTTCCGACGACGCTGGTTCATCTCACGGATGGCTTCCTGCTGCAGCCGGATCAATCGCGGACTAAGGGCGTAAAGCTCCCCGGGGAAAACATCACCGTCCCGGAAATGCGCCGTCACCCGGCCCGCGCCGGGAAACACGGCCTCCACAATCTCTTCCGGTACCAGGGACAACACAAATTCCGCCCCATCAGCATCGGCAATCGCCTCAAAGAAATGGTCAATTTCATCAATCCGGATTCCGGGCGCATCACAGGAACTGATCACAACCAATTCCGGCAAGGGGCCAAAGGTACTCAGGTAATCCACCCCCGCGCCGAACTTGACCGACACATCGGCCGTACTGTCCACCGGCACGTAATGCACGGGGAAATCCAAGGTGATATCTTCCTCTGTCAGACCTAATAAATAAATATCCTTTACATAAGGGGATTGACGAAGCTCATCCAACTGCCAATCGATCAGGCGTTTACCCAGGAATGGCAGCAGCGCCTTTGATTTGTATTGATTTTCCGGGTCAACGACATCCATTAACTTCCGCCGCTTCAGATCCCGCCCGCACATCACAAACACCGGATATTGAGTGATCGACATTGAAGCCTCCCGTAGCTTAATTGAACCTTTGTCCTTCATTATAATCTTCAATGCCAATGCGTTGTATTCTGGAACGCAGGAATAACTTATTGATGAATAACCCTCCCCAAGCACTGCTGTTCGAGCTTCCTGCTATAATCGATGTGACCTAACTGACGAACCGGAGCCGTCATGCCCGATCTATCCATTCAATCTTTCCTCCCCCAGGCCGCCCAATACCTGCAGGATGCCCGGCCGGAGGGCGTGCCGCACTGGCGCGCAGGCCTCCCTTGGGAAATCACGCCTCTGGCCCAAGGCGAATACAATATGAACTTTCTCGTCAGCCAGGACAATCAGCGCTGGGTTCTGCGGGTCAACACCAAATCACAGATCGGTCTCAGCAACCGGGAGCAGATCCGCTACGAATACCAGACGTTGTCCCTGCTCGCACCGTCCGGCGTCGCGCCCCAACCCTATTTCCTCGATGACAGCTTTGACCACCTGCCCTACGGTGTCCTGGGTATGCAGTTCTTCCACGGCGAACGACTTGATTATCACCGTGACCTGGAAGCCGCTGCGCGGCTGATGGCACGCTATCATCAACTCCACATCCCGTTAGAAAAGGTCCACCTGATCCGCGAGCAACGCCCCCTCTCCCTGACCTACGAGCGCTGCCACCGGATGCTGCAGGTCTATTTCAATTCGGATTTAGCCGATCCCGACCTGGCCCCCTATCTGCAGGAAGTCATCGACTGGGCGGACGAGGCCCGTCAGCAAGAGGCTTATTTCATCCAAGATCCATGGCCCTGTATCATCAACACCGAGGTCAATAACAGCAACTGGATCCTGGACAGAGAAGCCGAGACGATCCACCTGGTGGATTGGGAAAAGCCGCTCTGGGGCGACCCTTCGCAGGACCTATCCCACTTTCGCGTCCCAACCACCACGCTCTGGAAAACCGACATGCGTCTTACAGCGGGCCAACAAAAAGCCATGATGGCGGCTTATAAAGCCGCCCTGGAAGATGACCACCTGCGAGACACCATCGAGGAACGCACCCGACTGCGCGATCCCTTCAACTGCCTGCGAGGCGTCTCCTGGTGCGCCATGGCCTGGGTGCAGTACCAGCAAGGCGATCACCTGTTGAAAAACCCGGACACCTTCGAAAAATTTTCCATGTATGTGGATCCTGCCTTCGTCCGGTCACTTTTCGATCCTTACCTCAAGGGACTATAATTCCAACACCCCCTTGACCCTGACGTAACGTCAGGGTGTATACTCCGCTTATGTGCACATATAACAAAAAGACTTATACCATTGGTGAACTGGCCCATTTGGCCGGCGTCAGCGTTCGTATGCTGCGCCACTACGACCAGATTGGCCTGCTACAGCCCGGTGGACGAGATCCGTCGAACGATTACCGTCAATACGACTATGACGACCTGCTGCGGTTGCAGCAAATCCTGTTCTTCCGAGAATTGGATGTACCGCTGAAGCAAATCAAGCGCATCCTGGATGACCCCGAGTTGGACCGTGTCCACCTGCTGCGCCAGCATCACCAGAGCCTGGCACTTCAGATCGAGAGATTGCAAAAGCTGCAGGGAACGGTTACGAAAACAATTACGAATTTAGAAGAGGAGGGTACTATGCCCCTGACAGATCAAGAACTCTATGAAGGCTTCGACCGTGAAACAATGGAACGCTATCAAAAAGAAGTCCGGGAACAATACGACCCAACGACCGTTGAGCTGGCCGACCGGAACGTACGCAAAATGAGCAAGACACAATGGTCAGCCGTCAAGGAAGAAGGCCAGGCTATCGCCGAATCCCTGGCCGCACTAATGGATCGCTCCCCGGACGACCCGGCCGTCCAGGCCCTGGCAGCCCGGCAGCACGCCTGGTTGGAACATTTCTTTCCCGTCTCAGCGGAACGGTTCCGCAGCCTGGCGTCACTCTATACCACAAACCCAGAATTCCGGTCTTTCTATGACGCGTTTGCTCCCGACCTGGCTGATTTTCTAAAACAAGCCATGGAACACTACGCCGATACCGTTCTGGACGAAGAGTCAACGTAAAAACCAACCCCATATATGTTCATAAAACCGGGACATAAGTTTCATGTCCCGGTTTGTGATCCAAATAGGTTACAATTTTCGAACTACTCAAAGGGATTCTCTATGCCATAATACGCATAGACGGTTGTGACCATCCCAAAGTCCTTGGCGTTCGGCCAGTTATCCTTATTGAAACCAGGTGCTTTTTCCAGGGTTTCCTTGTCGATATCAAGGCGGAAGCATTCCTTCTTCAAGTCCACTTTCAATGCCGACCACGGAATAGCAAACAATTTATCGCCCAAACCGAGGAAACCACCGAAAGAGAGGACGGCATAGACAATCCGGCCGGAATCGAGGTCAATCATCAAATCTTCGATTTTGCCAAGATCCTCATCGGATGAGTTGCGCACGACATCACCAATCAATGTTGTGGCGGAAAGTGTGCCCATTCTGTTTGCGTTAACTTTGTCTGTCATGAAAAACCTCCTGAAATACTTTGCTAATTTGATTATATTTTTATGATATTACATCGCCATTCCCATAGAGACGGCGTTTTGTTGGATCTTAAAGAGTTCCGATAGGAAATTGTTTGAGTTTACGCTGGTCAATGCCGATCAATAGCAGCATTCCGGTTAAATTCGGGATAATCGATCATAATTTATCATGCCAAATTCGCCCACCCCGCCCAACGTCGTTAGGGTTTCAGTCATTATCCCCGCTCTCAATGAAGAATAGAATATCGCTGCCAGCATCCGGGCTGCCCGTCGGGACTATCCACCGGACGAAGTAGAGATTGTCGTGGTGGATGGCGGCAGCAGAGACGCCACCCTGGCCCAAATCCCGCCGGACGTGAAACTGATCCGCACCTGGGTTATGACAGCCTATGCCTGGCTGCCGGCGCACACCCCACCGTGATCCCGGCGGAAGGCATGAACTCAGCGGAAATCATTACCTACCGTACACTGGCCAATGCCGCCCGGACCAAACTTCCACCTTATGCCATTTCACTTTCCAATTTTTCAATCCCGGCCTGGATCCGGTTCAACGTCTCCGTGCGACCCAAAACTTCCGCCAGGGCCGTCGCCCCGCCCGGCGTGGCCGGCACGCCGGACAACGCCGTACGGATCGGCCACATGACCGTACCGGTCTTATAGCCCTTATCCTTCCCATAAGACTTCAAGAGCATATAAAGGTTGTCGTTATCAAAGGTCTTCAAATCCGCCAGCAGCGGCATCACCCCCTTGAGGATTGTCAGGCTTGTTTCAAGGTCCGACTTGGACTTCTTATGCACATACATATTGATATCATAATCCGGGACATCCGCAAAGAAAGCGACCTGGTCCGGGATTTGGTTCAACTTTTCCGTGCGTACCTGCAGGAGCTCGCTGATCTTCAAGGTATCAAATTCATCCAGCTCGGGCGGATAGTAGGCTTTCGCCAGGTCATGGAAGGCTTCCAGGGGCAGCGCTCGCAGATGCTCGCCGTTGAGCCAGGTCAGCTTCTCGAACGAGAATGCCGCACTGGATTTGTTGATCCGGTCAATCGAGAAGACTTTTTCCAATTCTGCCAGGGTGAAGAACTCCCGGTCGTCGCCGGGACTCCAGCCCAGCAGGGCAATGTAATTAACAATTGCCGCCGGTAGGTAGCCCATTTTCACCAGGTCCTCAAAAGAGGGATCGCCGAGGCGCTTGCTGAACTTGCTGCCGTCCTCTTTGATGATCAGGGGCAGATGGACGTATTCGGGGACCTCCCAACCAAATGCTTCGTAGAGCAGGTTGTATTTCGGCGTGGACGAAAGATATTCCTGACCGCGCATCACATGCGTGATTCCCATCAGATGGTCATCCACCACGTTAGCGAAGTTATAGGTTGGGAACCCGTCGGACTTCAACAGAACCTGATCATCCAACTGGGCATGCTCAATCGTGATCTCGCCGTAGACATGGTCCGTAAAAGTCGTACTGCCCTCATCCGGGATGCGCTGGCGAATCACGAAGGACTCACCGCTATCCAGCTTCTTCTGAATTTCATCAGGTGACAACAAGCGGCAGGGATCCCGCCGGACAGGCACGTCTTCGCCCTCAGGCCGATCTTCCTTTTTGCAAAAGCAGCAATACGCGGCGCCCATGCCCAGGAGCTTTTGAGCGTGCTCCTGATAGATCGGCAGCCGCTCGGACTGGATGTACGGCCCATAGCCGCCATCCTTATCAGGACCCTCATCATATGCCAGGCCCGCTAACGCGAGACTGTTGTAGATCGCAGCGACGGATTCAGGAATATTACGTTCCTGGTCGGTGTCTTCGATCCTTAAAATGAAAACACCCTGGTTCCGTCTGGCGGCGAGGTATGCATAGAGGGCGGTCCTCAGGTTACCGATATGCATGTAGCCCGTTGGGCTGGGCGCAAAACGCGTTCGTACCATAAGTCAATAAAACCTTTCTCAATCAAACTTAATCTTAGGCATCAAAATCCTACCACAAGTCACTGTGTGACTCCATAATCACCTCGCCCGGGCAAAAGCCAATTAGGGCCCTTTCAACAGCAGCTCCGGCACTACAAACACCCGAACGTTCGCCTGTTCGAAACCGACCTGCAGATGCTGTTCGAATTTAAGCGGGTTGACGGCGTAGGTCGTGGACTCCAGGCTGCCAATATAAATATATTTGATCTCATATTGTCGGATGATCCCCAGCGCGGTCTGCCAATCAGCCGTTTCATACAACGTCCGGATGTCCTGCTGGCGCGTGCCCACTTCTGTATAGCCCCCGCGCCACTGGCCTTCATGGCCCGGCCAGCCCAGAACCGTCGGCTGCCCGGAATAGGTGGAGACCCGAGCGTAAGCCGAATACTGCCCACCAACCGCCTCTGCAACCGTGCCATCCGGCGCCTCCGCCAGCCATTCGATTGCCGCGGCCTCAGTGGGCTGATAGGTCCGCAGATACTGGCCGGCATCCAGCGAGTAGGACTCGGCCGGTTTGAAATTCCCGGTTCGATCCGGATAAGCCAACGCCGGGTAGGTCAGTCCCATCACAATTACCAGCCCAATCACGATCCGGGTGACCCAGGACCCTTTGTGCAGTATCAGCACCGAAGCATAAGCCGCCGCCAGCGACCACAACATCCAGGCCTGATAATAGAATTTAAAGACGGTGTTCATCCGGGTGCCGAAACTATCCCGCAGGTAAACGAACTCCGGAGCCAGTACCATCAGACCCCCGAGTATGACCATTAGCATCACAAACGCCAGCGGACCTCTTTCGTGAGAAGGATCATCGTCCTTATCCAACTGGCCCAATAGGAAGCCGAAACCGAGGAACAGCAGCAGCCCCAGGGTGACCAGAGTGAACCCGTACGACAACCGGTGCAGCAGTGCCGCCCCCAGCAACCCCATCAGCGAACTTTGCCCCTGCTGCACAATCAACTGCCGCCCAAAATCTGTCCGGCCGACGACGACCCCCATACCGGTCGACATCAGCAATAGGGCAATCATCAGAAGGCCCACCGCCCTCCCGCTCCAGGACCACTTCCCGGTCGTTCGATCCCACCACAGCCGGCCAAAGAGCAGGAAGATCGGAACGAACAAGGTCCCAAACATAATCCAGAGGTACAGTCCCCGGGTAGGGTAATAAACATTTGGCAAGATGCCGCCGGCCTGTGATTGGAAACTGGTCAGGAAAGGCAGATAGAGCACCAAGGCCAGCAAACCCATCGGCACTGCCAGCCAGAGCAGTTCGCCCACACGCGCCCAGTCCCAGCCCTTCTGCATCACCTGCCGGATGAGATATGCGCCCACCAGCAGAACAAAATAAACCGGCAAATCCCAGGTGTTGAGGAAAACGATCCCACCGACCAGGACCACGCCGAGCAGGAAGAGGTCCAGCTTATAAGGCAGCCGAACCCCTGCGAAGCGGGTTTCGCCATCCATCCCGCCCCGAAAGATATTCAAGGCCAGCCCGATCACCAGGGTTACGAACGGCATCACCAGCACATGCGGATGCAGATCGCCCAGGACGAATGAGAAAGCCGGGAATTCATCAATCGGCGAGAGCGCGCTGACGTTCCCCAGCAGATCAATATCCTGCACAACCCGGGACGCCTGCCACCACCACCAATAGCGCTGCGGCACAAGGCCCAGGGGCTGCGAGGGCGGCGCTGAAAGGCTCTCCAGATTGATCCACTGCCAGAAATTCGACGTCCCGGCAGCCAGATCCCAGCCCACGCCGGCCTGATGCAGAATCTCCAAAACGCTTTCCAGGTTGCCAATAAATAACAGGAAAATCGGCCCCAACAACGCCGCTCCCAGTGCGCCGTTCCCCTGATGTACTTCCTTCGAAGATGAGAGCAAATTGTATAAAATCCCATACGCACCGGCTGCGCTTAGGGCAAAGACCGATATCAGCATTAAATTGAAGGCTACCCCACCAGTGGTGCTGGTGATCTTCGCCAGCATCGACGTGAGGATATACCCGAAGTGGTAATAAGAGATGGCATATCCTGACAACCAGGGATCATTTGGTGGGAAAGTATCCGAATTAAGCGTCGCGTTGATAAAAGCCAGTTCCATCGGTTTTTCCGTTCCGATTGCGTCTGGGTTGGACGCGCGCACGAGAGCCATGAAGCCAAAAGCAAGCAGGAAAACCAGTTCAACCATCAGGATCAAGCGCCGGTGGGTTCTGACCCAGTCCCAAATCTCCCCCCAGCGGCCCCACCCCGCCCAAACGCTCAGACCTATGAGGACCGCCAGCCCAACCAGAATCCCACCGGGCTGGTTTTGCAGTATACCCAGACTGGTCAGCAGCCAGAAGGAAAAGCCCCACAGCAGGAGTCCCAGGGTGCGGCTGAGCGCATATGCCCGGTCGGGCAGCCGCCTGAACAAGCGATAGGCCAGCGGGAAGGTCAGCCAACCAAGCAGGAGAAACAGGAAATACCAGGGGTAGAGTTTCCAGATCATTTTTTATCCTTTTATATAGACCGCCCAATGGTCAGACGAACTGGGTCGACCGCTGCCTTGGGGCGTTCCCATTATAACAAGAACGCGGTTCGATTATCGATTTTGGCATGGTCAATGCACCTCATCTTCTTTACAAGCCCACCGCCAAGGAACAAATCAGTTATTCCGGGCGTCTTTAACGGTAAGATATACTGGTAATAGGAAAAAATGATGCAAAATGTGAAAACTATCCAAAATTTCGATCCCCCTCCCCGCCCGTCAGCGACGTCTCGACCAGCGAAGCGGTCCCGGGCGACGATTTGGGTGCTCTTGGGCGCGCTGATCGTGATCGTCCCGCTGGCCCTGGCCGCCCTGACCGTGGTCGCCTTCCAGGCCTTCGAATGGAACCTGCCCGGCGTGCGGATCTTCGACAAAGACGTCGGCTTGATGTCCCATGAGGACACGGTGGCCTGGATCGATTCTTATTGGAATAATTCCCGGCTGATCACGCTGCAGCATCCCCAGGATCCGGATTACGTCTTTGTCGTCTCTCCGCAGGATCTCGGCTATTGGGTGGACCCCACCGCTACGGCGGACGCGGCCTACGCCATCGGGCGGGATTCAACACCCATGGAAGAACTCTCCGCCGCCGCCTTCGGCGAGGCGCAAATGGTGCTGCCGGTGATGTATTACGATGAAAATATCGCCCGCCAGACGCTGATGACGCTGGCAGACGACCTGGCCGTGCCGCCAGTTGAGGCCAGTGTGGCCTACCAGGACGGGTCTTGGGTCGCTTTCCCCGGCACACCAGGACAAGCCGTGGATATCGACGCCACGTTGGCAGCGCTATATCAGGATGCCTTCAATATCTACCTCGACCAGGCGGTGACTCTGCAGATGACGGCGCAAGCCCCTGCTATCAACGATCTGACCTCCGTGCTGGACGAGATCGAAACTGTCGTTTCGCAAGACCTGACATTAGCCGCCCATGACCCCATCACCGGTGACACGACTCACTGGTCCGTTCCCGCTGAGGTCAAGCGCGGCTGGGTCACGGTGGACCCGGACACATTTGACATCAGCCTGGCTTACGACCCCGAGGATGTCGAAGGCCTGGTGAACGGCTGGCAGAACGAACTGGAAGGAGGCGGTGCTCGGCAGATCCGGGTGGACCCTAACGAAATCATCGATGACTGGCAAGCCGGACGTTCCCCGGTCGCCATTGTGCACCACGCCCCAACCACCTACCAGGTCAGTTCGGGTGAGAGCCTCTGGTCCATCTCCCTGAAGTTGGGGATGCCAATGTGGTACATCATGGACGCCAATCCGGGCCTGACAGTGGACAACCTCGAAGCCGGAATGACCCTGACGATTCCTTCCAAAAACGACCTGCTCCCCCTGCCGGTTGTGCCCAATAAGCGGGTCGTGATCGATATCAGCAGCCAGAACATGATGGTTTACGAAAACGGCGCCGTCCTTAATACATACGTCGTCAGCACGGGCGTTTCCGATTCGCCGACCATGGCCGGAATCTTCCAGATCCAGACCCACGAGATCAACGCCTACGCCTCCAATTGGGATCTTTACATGCCGCATTTCATGGGCATTTATGAAGCCTGGCCGGGATTCATGAACGGCATCCACGGCCTGCCGCTGCTCTCCAGCGGTCAGCGCCTCTGGGCCAGCACCCTGGGCTCTCCCGCGTCCTACGGCTGTATCATCCTGAACCTCGCGGCAGCGGAAGACCTGTACAACTGGGCAGAAAATGGTGTGGTGGTGGAGATTAAGCAATAATTCACTACTTGAACAAATCTCGAATACCAGACTTCCGGAATTTTGAAAATCCCGAAAGTCTTTGTCAAACAAAACTCATCAAGAACCACACCCTTCACTTCCCCAGTGTAAAATTTTCCACCTACCTCATCACCCCCACTTGGAACACAACTTGCATTAATTTCCCATAGATTGGACGAGTTGACGACTTGGAATCATTATGGGAACCATTATTTCAGCAATAGCAAGCCTTTTTTCAACATCACCTGGCGCGGTGACCCACCATTTGGTCGCTGGGCTGGCTTTGGCTTTGCTTGGCGGTCTGGCCCTGTTGCGGCAAAAACACCAGGCGAACGCCCAACGCGCCTGTCACATTCTTGTCGGGGCTGGAATACTGTTGCTGGTGCAAGCGGTTCAGATGATCGCGACCGCCCTCTTTCTCGAAGACCTGGCACTGAACGCAGCCTCCATGGGCCTGATTGAGCATCTCTCGCTCGGGCTGACCCTGATCTGGATCGTGTGGACCCTCATTGAAGAAGACCGCACCCTGATCGTTAACGGGCTGGCGATCCTGCTCAGCCTGGGGGTGCTGTTTCTGGGGGCGATTTCTACGTTGCTGACCGTGCTCGAGCCGCAGCTTCAATTCCAGGCCAGCGTACGTTTAAACCTGCTCTGGCAGTTGGGAAATGCAATGCTGCTGTTAGCTGGGATGGTCTTGCTGATCCTCCGCAAGCCGCAAAAATGGGTCGTAGGCTTGCTCGTCCTGGGGGGTCTGGGTCTCGGGCTGGGTTTGCAGCTTGCTATCATTGACGGGGGGTTGGGCCTGATGGGCCTGGTCCGCCTGGCGCAAGCCGTCAGCCTGCCCTGGCTGCTGACCCTGGTCTCACGCTTTCCAACAGGTTCGATAACCAATCAATCCGATGACCGGGTAGCCAGCGAACAAAAGGTGGACACCAAACCGGAACTGGTGGACCTGCTTCTGCAGATCAACCTTCAGGAAGACCACCTCACCAAAGTCCAGGCTGCGATCCGCGCACTAAGTCTGAGCGTCGTGGCAGATATTTGCTACCTGGCCGAAATTTCACCCGACGGTGAAACCGTGACGCTGGTCGCCGGATATGACCTGATCCGTGAGATCAGCCTGCCGGGCGCGACCCTGCAAACCCAGCAGCTCCTGCATATCATGGACGCCTGGGCCGACCAGCGCACACTCCAATTCACTGAAACCCGCGCTGATATCCGTGATGCGGATACCTTCACGTTGCTGCTCAAATATCACCGGATCGGCAGCCTTTTGGCCTTTCCATTGAATTTTCCCGGTGGGCGCACCCTTGGTGGCGTGATCCTGCTTTCGCCCTACACCAGTAAACGCTGGGGTAATGACACGCTGCATCTTCTGGATGAAATCAAGGCAACGCTGACAGAAGTCCTCTTCGGTTCCAACCAGTTGGAAACACTGCAGACTGAACTTGAGGAGCGTTCGGCCACAATTGAGCAGCTCCGGCAGAATGCCGACCTTCTGTCGCAAACACTGGCGGAAAAAGAGCAAGCCTTATACGATCTGCAGACCGCCATCAAACAACTTAAAGCCAAATACCAAATCGAGAAACTGGAATCCGTCAAACAAATGGAAGCACTCAGGCAGGAACTGCAAACCACCCAGCAGCAAACCGGGAGTCAAACCCGACTGTCTGCAAGGCTGGAACAATTACGTACTGAAATTCGTCAATTAACCCAGGAGCGGGATCGGCTCCAGACGGCCCTCGCCCGGGCCAATGCCCGGATTCGGCACCTTGAAAACCAAGCTGGGCAGACCGGACCCACCCGGCTTTCGATTGACAATCAGATCATCAGCCTCGATTCGATTGCAGCAAACGTACGTTTGCAGGTCGCTCAGGGACTCCAACAGAGCGGGATCGACCTTGAAATCGTCAACCCGGACGGCCGCCAGGTGATTAAAACAGACCCCGAACTTGTGCAGACGGCACTGCAGCATCTACTGACCAACGCCATTGCCGCCGCACCGGCCGGCAGTACCATCCAGTTAGCGCTACAGCTCACCCTGGAAACCGGTATGCTTGTTGTCGAAGTGACCGACCATGGCAAAGGACTTACGGCCGACGAGCAATCCTCACTTTTCAACGCAGGCCAGGTCCTCGTGCCGGGAATTGGTGATTTACCCGCAATCCGCAACGCAATTCGTGCAGTCAGGTTACTGAATGGCAAGATCTGGCTCCGGAGCCAGAAAAATCGCTACACCACCTTCCGCATTCAGTTGCCGGTACGGATCATCGACTAAAAAAGGCCATTTGGACTATAATTCAACTATTGAGTTATGCTGGCATCCTCTCAATGTAAATAATGGATTAGTATCATGCACTCTCAAGAAACCCGATCAATCAGGACAAACCCCAGCCAACGACCGCCACAGAGGCCGCCGCAACGGCCACCCCGCAGACGGCGGCGTCGACGAGCGCCTAAACCGATGGAGGTCGTTGTCGTGGCCATCCTGCTGGTGCTGATTGGGGTATTCGGTTTCATTTTGATCAGCGGTTTCATCGCCAGCTTCCAACCCACCTCCGCTATTGCCCAGGCCGATGCTACGCAAAAGGTGGAAACAGGCGCACCGACGCCGACCCCCTTCCAACCGAGTGGGGATAACGGGGAGGCCGTGTTGCCCACGAACCCTGATGAAGACGCAGACCCCGGCACGACACCGGCGCCCACCGAGGACATCCTCGAAAAACCGGAAGGCCAGGTGAATATTTTGCTGCTGGGGTCCGACATCCGACCCAACGACGGCGGTTTTCGCACCGACGTAATCATGTGGCTTTCGCTAAATCCCAAGGATGGCTATGTCAGCGTGATCTCCTTCCCACGGGACCTCTTCGTCAGCATTCCCGGCTGGGGCAATAACCGGATCAACACTGCCTTCCAATACGGTGGTTTTGAAATGCTTGCGGACACTTTCGAAGCGAACTTCGGCGTACGACCCGACAATTACGTGCTGGTGGACTTCAACGGCTTTACCGCCGTGATCAATGATCTCGGCGGGATTGATGTCTATGCGGCCTATAACCTCTCCGATTCCTGTGCCAAGTGGATCAACGCCAGCGGTTACTGCAGCGTTGGCCCCGGTATGGTCCATATGAACGGTGACGTAGCCCTCTGGTACGCCCGATCGCGTTACACCACGAGCGACATTGACCGCGCCCGTCGAACCCAGGAAGTAGCCGAAGCGATCTTCAATCGCCTGGTCAGTCTGGATGCCCTGGTGAAGGCGCCCGATCTCTATAACGCCTATGTCACCTATGTCAACACCGACGTAAAGCTCACCGACATCGTCTCACTCCTGCCCCTGGCGAGCACGATCAACCAGAACAGCGATATCCGGAATTATGTCGTGGACTATAACTACGCCTACGATTGGATCACCTCCAGTGGTTCGCAGGTCCTGATCCCAGACAACGCTGCGATACAAGAATTGATGATTGAAGCATTGAGCCTGAAGTAAACAAATTAATCTATCATAAAATAAACACTCCAACAAAATGAGCAGTTGGAGTGTTTTTATTATGCCCATTTCGCCACCCGCAGCAGGTATGATAGATAAAACGATTGACATTGGCCCTGGATTAATCTAAACTAGAGGAAATTTCGACTACACGAACTAAATAATGGAGAAGGCAAATGAGCAACCAACCAACAGAACAAAAGGGTACCCCGGCGCATCTTTCTGAGCGGTCCCTGCTCCAACCTGCCATCCAGGCTTGGAAGTTCTATTTGAACGATCAGGGAAAATCGCCGTATACCGTTAAAGCTTTCGTCGCTGACCTCAATCTGCTGGATGAGTTCCTCCCGCCCGATCGGATCATCGGCGAGATCACGCTCAAAGACCTGCAGAATTTCACCGATTGGCTGCAAAACGAACGCGGCGTGCCCTGCAGCCCCAAAAGCCTGTCCCGTCGGATCACATCCGTGAAGAGCTTCTTCCGCTGGCTGCAAAGCAGCGGCGTCCTGTTGACAGACCCGGCAGACAAACTGGTACAGCACTCCGTCACCAGCCCGCTGCCCACCGTGATGAGCCGGGAGGAAGTGGATGCTGCGCTGCAGACGGCCAATGCCCTGCGCGAGGCCAGCGAACCCGATGCCCGGCCTTATGTCCTTTTGAAACTGCTGCTGGAGACCGCCATCAAGAAAGGTGAATGCCAGGGGATTGGCCTGAATCACCTTTCTGTGGAAGATCCGGAAAACGCCTATGTCTTCATCCGATATACCAACCCGCGCTATCGTTATAAAGAACGGAAACTGCCCCTGTCAACCGAATGGCTGGCAGCCTTTGAGGAATACACAGCACAGTACCAGCCCGAAGAACGGCTCTTCCCCTGGACCGCTCGCCGCCTGGAATATATCCTCGAGGATATCACCGAAGCTGCGGTGCTGCCCAACCGGATTTCCTTCGATATGCTGCGCTGGACCGCCGCACTGATGGACCTGACCGACGGCGTGCCGCCGGACAAGATCCGCCAGAAATTGGGCGTCTCCAAAATCCAGTTCCGGGAAGTGCGCCGGAAGCTGCGCAAACTGGCCCTGGAACAGGGATTTACCATTACCGATGATAATGAAGAGGATGGGGACTAATTCTCTCTATCTGACCCTCTTCTAGAATGACAGTTTTGGGCGGCCCGTTGCGGCCGCCCAATTTTTATAAATATGGTCTCATGCGGGGTGTGCCAAATTGGATTTTAGGCCGACGCGATCTTCCGCACCAACCGCAAATGCAGCAAACGTATCGTCTCCCCAGTCACCCGCACATCCTCGGCCGGTCGCAGACCCGCCACCCACAGAACCCGACCTTCCGCATCGCATACCAGCGGCCAGACCGCCCGCAGATGCTGCGGTATCTTCTCATTGATAAAGAAATCACTCAGTTTCTGCTTATGCCCATCCAAACCCAGCGGCTGCCAACGATCCCCGGCCCGCCAGGATCGCACTGTCAGGGGCCAGCGGACGCGGTCAGCGTCAAGCCAGGTTTCCCGCGCCGGTAGTTCAGTCGCCTTGCCAACAGCATCCGCCGGCGCCGGGTTCATGAGCCGGGCGAGAAGCTGCCAACCGTGACGTAAAAGCACTGGCTTCCCCAATTCCAGCGGGATTTCGGTCTCTCCAGAGTGCAAAAGGGGTTGTTTGAAATCGGGCCATTCCGCCGCCCTCGTTTTGATCACAATTTCGCCGTTGATGACCGCCAGGCTGAGCCGGGCTGCCAGGTCCAGTTCACCGCCCGGTTTAGGATCCGCAATGAACGCCAATGCCCGCTCGATCGCCTTGAACCCCACATCTCGCAAGTCCGGCCGCAACAAGCCCACTGCCCGGCGCAATACCCGCCGCTGGAGTGCAAGCCCCAACTCGGTAAATACCGCAGCATCCAGCCTCACCCGCTCCCCGGTCTGCGAGCGAGAGCAATCCATCCAGGCGCGGTTCGCCAACTGCTTCAAGAATTCATCTTCCTCCCGCAGAACATCCGCCATCCGCCAGAGCACCACCTTAAAACGCGGGTTATAGGCTTCCAAATCAGGGATCAGTTCATGCCGCAGACGGTTGCGGAAATAAGTCGTATCCTTGTTCGTGCGGTCTTCCCGGGGCTGGAGATCAACCTCAACCAGGTAAGCGGAGATATCCGTCCGCCAGACACTTAACAGGGGGCGCACGAGCGGGATCGTCTCATCCCAGATGGGCAAGACGCTGCGATAAGCCATTCCCGAGAGACCCGGCAGTGCCGCGCCGCGCAGGAAGTGCATCAGGACTGTTTCCACCTGATCATCCGCCTGGTGCGCCACGGCCACCGCCTGAGCTCCGACCTTGCGGGCCTGCCCAAATAGGAAATGGTACCGAACCTGCCGGGCCGCCTCTTCCAGGGAGAGCCCTTCTGCTTCGGCCACATCCGCAACCTCGATCCGCCCGCCAACGAAGGGCAGGCCAAGGTTCGTCGCGGCGCGCTGGACAAAAGTCGCATCCTCGGCCGATTCGGGCCGCAGGCCATGGTCCAGGTGGGCCACAACCAATCGATAACCCAAGGCATGCAGGCCGTGCATCAACGCCAGGCTGTCCGCCCCGCCCGAAACACCGACCACCAAGGGTATATTTTTCTCCAGACCGCAGACACCTGCTGCGGTCTGTGCTAATGTGTCGAGGAACATATCCAAATTATAGCATCCTGAGTGTCAACCGGACCAGTTAGGGTATACTACACGATGGGATCAAAATGATGACGGCCAACGAAAAACTTATCGGACTGACAGGCAATATTGCAACGGGGAAAAGCGTTGTCCGGCGCATGCTGGTCAATATCGGTGCGCTGGGGCTGGATGCGGATATAATCGCGCATCGCACGCTTTATCCCGGTGGTGCGGCCTATCCTGCCGTGGTGGATGCTTTTGGCGAGGATCTGCTCAATCAACGGGGAGAAATCTCCCGGCCAGCCCTGGGTAGGATCGTCTTTTCAGACCCGGACCGACTGAGTAAGCTGGAATCCCTGGTTCATCCAGCTGTCACTCAAACCGTTAAGCAACGGATAGAGCGAGCCAGATTACCCCTGATTGTGATCGAAGCGATCAAGCTGTTCGAATCCCCGTTGATTGATCTTTGCGATTCGGTTTGGATCAGTGACACCGCACCCGATGTGCAATTGGAACGCCTCTTGCAGACCAGAAATATGTCCGAATCGGACGCCAAGGCGCGGATTGCCGCACAGCCACCCCAGGAAGAGAAACGCAACCGGGCAAACGCGGTTATACATACCGAAGGCGAATATTCCCAAACCTGGCGGCAAGTCCGGGCAGCGCTTAATGATACAATTCAATCAAAAGCGGCCTCCGCCTTCCCGAACATTAATATCACCGACACATGCACCGCCCTCCCGGCCGGTAAGCTGCCCGAGCAGGAACTGACAGCCTTTTGGACGAGCAGCACTAAAGGCAACATAGGCAGCTTATACGAAAGCCTGGCTTTTCAGGCCATCCTGGCTCTCACTGAGAACGGTGAGCTCGAAACCCTTTTGCTCATCGAAGAGCGGAACCTCACGGCAAGCCTGACCCGGGCGATCGTTCCGAGGAGTGAAACATCCAGGTTGCGGGACTGGCTCACCGCTTTTGAGCAGTACAGCCTGCTGCATCAGTGCGAATTACTGATCCTCCCGAAATGCTTTACCAAATCTTATCCAGAGGATGGGATAATGAAGGCAAGCGGTTTCACCCGGCAGACCCCCGCTGACCTCGCTTTCCCCGCCTGGCGGGAAGCAGCCATCCATCAAAGTACCGGGATGGATCAGCCACTTTGGGTCAAGGTCATCGCTCAACCCTTTATTTGAAGAACGTTTTTGTGAGTTATAATTTATGACGCAATTTTTTAACGACATTTTCTTCCTTTTCCAACGCTTCGGATGGACAGATCTGCTGGACATCGTCCTCGTTACAGCGATCTTCTTTGCCGTCCTGCTGTTGCTGCGGGATACCGAAGCGATGGTTCTGTTGCGCGGCGTCCTTTTCATCATCATCTTGCTCGGTCTGCTCACCACCCTGGTGGACCTGCCCGCCTTTTCCTGGTTGATCAGCACCGTTCTGCCGGCACTGGTCTTCGCCATCCCGGTCATCTTCGCCCCCGAAATCCGGCGCGCGCTGGAGCGGCTTGGGCGAGCGGGCAACGTTTCCTTCCTTACCCGCACCCGATCCGCCTCTGAAGAAGAACTCAAGCAAACCCTGGATGCGATTATCCAGGCTTGCAGCCGTCTCTCCGAGCGGCACCACGGCGCGCTGATCGTGTTGCAGCGCATGCAGGGGTTGGCTGAATACGTGGAAACCGGTGTGCCGATGCACGCCGAAGTAACCCCCGAGTTATTATTGCAAATCTTTTATCCGAACACGCCGCTCCATGACGGCGCGGTGATCATCGTCGACAGTGAGATCGTCGCCGGTTCCTGCGTGATGCCCCTTTCCGCCAGCGGCGTGCTCAACCGTACACCCGACAGGACCATGGGCCTGCGACACCGGGCCGCCCTCGGCATCTCCGAGGTCAGTGATGCGATTGCCGTGGTGGTCTCCGAGGAGACTGGCAGCATCTCAATCGCCCATGCTGGGCGCATGATCCGCCGCCTCAATATGGAACGGCTGAAGAACACGCTTTACGCCTTCTTCCAGCCAACCGAATTCACCGGCAAAGACGGTGTGTTGGCTCGTTTCCTGGGACTTTTCACCCCCGATCAGGACGGCCCCAGAAAAGGCGGTGACCAATGAGATGGTTGCAAAATCTGGTCAAGCGCCTGCCCACCCTGCTCACTGCGCTGGCGTTTGCCATTGCCGTGTGGATTTTCGCCGTCACGGCCGCCGACCCCACCGAAACGCGCACCTATCCCCAACCGGTCAACCTGGACATCATCGGCCTTGACCCAGGCCTGATGATCGTCAATGACATTGATGACCAGGTCTCGCTGACGCTCCGCGCACCTTCGTCCATTCTGGACCGGTTGCAAAACGAGAGCAACCTGATCAACGCGACTCTGGACCTTTCCGACCTGGACGCAGGCGTCCATACGCTCACGCCGCAGGTCAGCATTGGGTTGACGCCAGCGGAGGTGGAACGAGTCAACCCTTCATCGATCTTCGTCAAACTCGACGCCGTTATCTCTGAGACCTTCCCCATCGACGTGCAGACCATTGGCAATCCGGCTATCGGTTTTGAAGTCAAAACAGCCGAGCTCAGCGACAACACCGTCTCAGTCTCCGGCCCGCAGTCTCTCGTGGAGGCCATCGACAAAGTGGCCGTCGAAGTCGATGTGGAAGATGTCATAGAAGATATCCAGCGTACGGTTGACGTGCAGGCCTTCGACGCGGAAGGTAATATCATCGAAGGCGTAAATGTGAATCCCGGCGCCATCCAGGTCACCCTCCCGATCAGCCAACTCGGTGGTTACCGCTCCGTGGTGGTCAAGATCGTTACCAGCGGCCAGGTCGCTGACGGGTATAAAATAACCTATATCTTTGCTCTACCGAGCAGGGTCACAATCTACTCTTTGGACGAGGCTCTTATAGAAGATAATCCCGGATTTGTAGAAACCACACCCATCAATCTCGACGGGGCAAACGACGACATGGAGATCCGGGTATCCTTCAACCTGCCAGAAGGCATTAGCGTTGTGGGCAGCCAGAACGTGACCGTCCAGGTCGGCATTGATCCAATCGAGAGCAGCATCAGCCTTACCGACATCCCCATCCAATTCTCCGGTCTGGGGAACGGCCTGACCGCCGTCGCCTCACCTGAAAATGTGGATGTGTTCCTGTCCGGTCCGCTTTACCTGCTTGAGGCCCTGGATCCGGCAACGCTGGAAGTGGTGATTGACCTCACCGACCGCGGCCCGGGCACTTACCAACTGGCCCCCGAGGTATTGCTGGATAACCCGGACATCAACGTGGACGCGATCCTACCCAATACGATTGAGGTCATTATCTCAAACGGCAGCTCATCTCCCTGAACGAACTAACGCTCCGGAAAATCAACCCGGGGCGTTTTTTAGGCATTATTCCTGCATTATTCCTGCACATGCATTATTCCTGGTGCACTCCTTGGCTTAAATGGAATAAGGTATAATCACTCCCTATGGCTAAACCAATTGTGGCTCTCGTTGGCCGACCAAACGTAGGTAAAAGCACCCTCTTCAACCGCCTGACCGGCGAACGGCTGGCGATTGTGGATGACGTACCCGGCACCACCCGGGACAGACTCCTGGCCGAAGCGGACTGGAGCGGCAGTTTCTTTTATGTGATGGACACCGGCGGCATCGACCCGACACGCACGCGTGGTCAGGCGCCCTTATCCATCGGTTCCAAGGACTTCATCCGCCAAATCCGTGACCAGGCAGAGCTCGCCATCCAGGAATCGGACGTAATCCTCTTCCTCGTTGATGGGCAGGTGGGCGTCACACCCGCCGACCAGGAAATCGCCGAGATCCTGCGGCGCAAACAACGGTCAATCGACGGCAAAATAAACCCGCCGATCCTGCTGGTGGTCAATAAAGCCGAGAGCGCCAAGGTCCGCCAACTTTCCGGCGAGTTCTACGAGCTGGGTATGGGCGATCCTTATGTCGTCTCAGCCTTGCACGGCACAGGCACCGGCGACCTCCTGGACGAAGTCATCAGCCATTTTGACTCGACAACCGAGGAAGACGACGATGATTCCGTCAAGATCGCCATCGTCGGTAAACCCAACGCGGGGAAATCCAGCCTGCTGAACAAAATCGTGGGGCAGGAACGGGCCATCGTCAGCGATATTCCCGGGACAACCCGTGACGCTGTGGACACCGCCATGATCTACGACGACATCCCGATTACCCTGATCGACACGGCCGGTATCCGCCGGCGGGGGAAGGTGACCCCTGGCGTAGAGAAGTATTCCGTGCTCCGCAGCATGAAAGCCATTGAAAGAGCCGATGTCTCAATCCTGGTGATTGATGCAACTACCAGCATCACGGCGCAGGACACCCATATTGCCGGCTATATCAAGGATGCGGCCAAAAGCGCCGTCGTCGTCGTCAATAAATGGGACCTGATCGAAAAAGATACCTACACGATCAACGATTACACCGCGCATATCCGCAGCGAATTGAACTTCATGGATTATGTCCCCATGATCTTCATCAGCGCGCTCACAGGTAAACGTGTGGACCAGGTCCTGCCCCTGGCATTGCGGGTGCAGGAAGAACGGCTTGTCCGCCTTTCCACCTCTCAGATCAATAAAATCATCCAGCGAGCCCAAGACATTCACCCTGCGAAATCCAAAAAAGGCCGTGCCCTGCGCATCTATTACGGTACCCAGGTCCGCAGCGACCCGCCGACCTTTATGCTCTATGTCAACGATCCCGCGTTAGGACACTTCAGTTACCTGCGCTATCTTGAAAACCAGATCAGGAAGGATTACCCCTACCTCGGGACGCCCATCCGCCTGGTGATGAAGAAACGCCGCGACTGATACCATACACGAGAAGATACGATATAATCAAATCGTTAGTTATTCAGAAATTTGTTCAGTTCTGCAGAAATGCGTAAAGAATAATGTTAAACAACATCGAACCCGAACCCATCCCTGAAGTTGAACCCGCTGATTCACCCAAAAGCACGAAGAAGTCTTCGTGTGTTGGTTTCATCATCGACACGGTCGAGACCATCCTGCTGGCCTTGGTGTTGTTCCTGGGGATCAACGCGCTTACCGCACGAGTTCGGGTTGAAAACGTCAGCATGCAACCCACTCTGGAGTCCGGGGAATTCCTGCTGGTCAACCGGATTGCTTATAAGTTCGGCGAACCACATATCGGCGACATCATCATCTTCCATGCGCCGGGCGTCTCAGACCTGGATTATATCAAGCGGCTGATCGGCCGACCGGGCGACACTGTGACCATCACCGATGGTGTAGTTTATATCAACGACCAGGCTCTCTACGAACCCTATATCGCCGAACCGCCAAATTACAGCGGCACCTGGGAAGTGCCGGAAGGTCAGCTCTATGTCCTGGGGGATAACCGCAACAACTCCAGCGATTCCCATCTTTGGGGGTTCATCCCGGAAGAAGATGTGGTTGGCAAAGCCCTGTTGATCTATTGGCCACTGGATCAGCTCACAATTTTGAAACATCCGAACGTCGTTCAGGCAGTGCCCTAGAAAGATGGATATGACCGAAAACGTAAAACCCACCCAATCCTGTACGAACTGCCAGGGCGGTATCAAACATCTGCACAACGCCACTTTGATGACCTGGCTCGGCAATGACCTGATCACGGTCCCTGACTTCCCCACCTGGATATGCGATATGTGCGGGCACCGCTCCTATGATTCCCAGGCGCTGGCGGAATTGAGCATCCTGCTCAACCCCGAAGCCGGCACGCCCATCCAACCCAAAATCCAGCCCACTGAAAACACCCCCCCGCTGAACCCACCGCCCCTGGCCTAAGCCAGACGATGGCCTGAACCTTTCCCTAAACATAATTAACTAAGCAAATTCAGTCTCGTAACCTATGAGAACTATTTGCGTACAGAATTTTAAGATTCCAGACTTTTCCTGATCGGACCTTTTTATTCTGTCACCTTTTTATTCTTAATCTATGTCCAAGACTGGGATATAATTATTACGCAATAATTGTATGACAAACTTACAAGTTCACCTGCAAAACCGGAATAGTCTACAGCGTAATGATATAATCAAAGTAGCTTTTAGGCAAACACTCACCAATTAATGCCTATTTACAGCCGGAACGGAGCAGATCAAATGGAAATCAACATTTCAGACTCTGAAATTCATGAAATCGTCCACCGCGTTGTAGAAAAAACCCTGGACATGTCCCTCTCTTCAACAAAAACTGGTCCAGCAGATTCATCACTTCTGGACAAAAGTCAGTCTAAGCACCAAGTCGTCGCCATCGGTACTGATCATGGGGGCGTCGACTTGAAAGAAGTCCTCAAAGCGCATTTATCAGCAAAGGACTTTGAAATAATTGATTGTGGAACCCATACCAAGGAATCGGTCGATTATCCCGATATTGCTCTCTCTGTGGCAGAACTTGTCGCAACCGGCAAAGCCTGGCGGGGAATTATCATCGATGGCGCCGGCATTGGGTCCTGTATGGCAGCGAATAAAGTGCCCGGGGTTCGCGCTGCGCTTTGCTATGATTATGCCACTGCTGTGAACAGCCGTGAGCATAATAATGCCAATGTCCTGACCTTGGGTGCGGGATTGATTGGAACTAATCTTGCAAAGTTGATCGTAGACACCTGGCTTTCGACTGCCTTTGGCGGCGGTCGCCATGCCAGGCGAGTGAACAAAATCACAGCAATAGAACAGCGGTTTTTATCGGATGGGAAGGTAAAATGACCCCAGATAAACAAACAATTGAAGCATTAATAGAAATAATTACCAGGGAAGTTCTCCTGGCTGTTATCGAACAGGAAGAAAACGAGGGCAACGCTGAGGGAGCAAGCTGTGTCCTAGATGTCGCAGAAGGCATCAAGGTAAGAACCTGCTTTGACAATGCTGGCCATGTGATCAGTGCCGGCGCAGAGCGAATCACCTCCACCATTGGAGTCATACCCGAAGACAAATCTTTAGCACGGATGATTGACCACACGCTTCTCAAGCCTGATGCAACGGCTGACAAGATCGCTCAGCTCTGTTTTGAAGCCCAAAAATATCATTTCGCTTCAGTCTGCGTCAACCCGACCAATGTCAAGTTATGCGCGGATCTCTTACGAGACACAGATGTAAAAGTCTGCACGGTGATTGGTTTCCCACTTGGCGCCACGCCAACCGAAGTCAAGGCGTTTGAAACCAAGAACGCACTTCAGAATGGTGCAACCGAAATTGATATGGTAATCAATATCGGCGCATTAAAAGCGGGTGATAACGAATTGGTCGCCAGGGATATCCGGGAAGTTGTAAGGATTGCGCACGAGGCGGGCGCACTGGTTAAAGTCATCATCGAAACTGCCTTGCTAACGGACGAGGAAAAAGTCATCGCATGCCTCCTTGCTAAGGAAGCGGGGGCTGATTTTGTCAAAACATCCACTGGGTTTTCCAGCGGCGGCGCAACTGTCCATGATGTGGCATTGATGCGAAAATCCGTCGGCCCAAATCTGGGCGTCAAAGCAGCCGGTGGTATTCACACATTTGAAGAAGCCGAGCAAATGATTGCTGCTGGCGCAACCCGGATCGGCGCCAGCGCAGGGATCAAGATCATCAAGGGCGATGAGCCCGATAACACGCCAGTCAAGCCCAGCAAATCCTCCAAATCCTATTAATCGGAGATGGCAAATGTTAATTGCTAAAGTCGTCGGAACGACTGTCTCAACAATAAAAGATGAAAAAATTATCGGTCGAAAATTATTAATCGTCCGTCAAACAGACGAAAAAGGTGAGCCGATTGGCAAACCTTACGTGGCCGTCGACACGGTGAATGCAGGCGTTGGTGATCTGGTGCTGACAGCCAGCGGTTCCAGCGCGAGGCAAACGAATATAACAAAAGATCGGCCGATCGACGCCGTTATCATGGCAATGATTGATTCTTTGGAAGTTGACGGAAAAACCACCTTCAGGAAAGACTGAGACCATGAAGGAAATTGATAAAGACCTTAGATCTATCCAGGAAGCTCGCGATTTAGCTTCTCAAGCCTTTACGGCATGGAAAGAATGGTCAACTGCTTCCCAGGAGCAGGTTGATCAGGTTTGTGCTGCCATGTCCGCAGCGGCGCTTGGCGCGTCGGAACGCCTGGGAATCCTGGCACATGAAGAAACAAAGTACGGCGTCTCAGAACATAAACGATTAAAGAACGAGTTTGCGGCCAGGAACGTCTGGGAAAGCATCAAAAACGAAAAAACCGTTGGCGTGATCGGCCACAATGTACAAAAGAAAATCTATGATATTGCCTGGCCAGTCGGCGTGATTGCAGCGCTTACGCCCAGCACCAACCCCACCTCGACGGTCATTTTCAAAATTCTGATCGCAGTTAAGGCCCGTGATGCCATTGTGGTCGCCCCCCACCCTGCTGCCGCTAAATGTTCATATGAGACCGTCAAGATCATGGCCCAGGCAGCTGAAGAAAACGGTGCGCCGGCGGGCCTGATTAGCTGCATGCGGCATATCAGCCTGGACGGCACCCAAGCCCTCATGCGACATAAATACGTCGCACTCATTCTGGCCACAGGCGGCACCCCGATGGTCAGGGCTGCCCACTCAACCGGAAAACCCGCCTACGGCGTGGGGCCGGGCAACGTCCCCGCCTATGTGGACCGTTCTGCCGATCTTGAAAAAGCCGCAAATTATATCGTGGCGAGTAAGGCTTTTGATTATTCCACCATTTGTGCCACCGAACAATCCGTGGTCGCAGACAAACCGATAGCTGACCGACTTAAAAAGTTAATGATGCAAAATGGTGCCTATTTTACCACTGAAAAAGAAACTGAACTGCTCCGTAAGCTGCTTTTCCATCCTGACGGCGCGATGAACACGGCAACTGTTGGCCGTTCTGCAAATTATCTGGCAGCGATGGCAGGCATCGACATCCCCCCTGGAACTCGCATCCTCGTTACACCGCTCAAGAGAACAGGCCGGGAAGAGCCCCTGTCCCGCGAAAAACTAACCACCGTCCTTGGCTGGTATGAGGAAGAGGGATGGGAGGCAGGATGTGAACGCTGCATCTCTTTGATCCAATTCGGCGGGCGCGGGCACAGCCTGATTATCCATGCGACCGACCAGAATGTTATTATGGCGTTTGGTCTGGAAAAGCCCGTTTTCCGCATCATGGTCAACACCATGGGTACGCTGGGTGCGATCGGACTTACAACCGGTGTGATGCCGTCGCTCACCTTGGGCGCTGGCGGTGTTGGTGGTTCCATTACCGGTGACA
Source organism: Chloroflexota bacterium (assembly GCA_034189815.1). Lineage (GTDB taxonomy): Bacteria > Chloroflexota > Anaerolineae > Anaerolineales > Anaerolineaceae > Brevifilum. Next base: position 6,053 of record JAXHUD010000004.1, on the reverse strand, counting down.
ACATCACGACCCGCCATCTTTATAATGTTAAACGTCTCGCCTACGCGTCATCAGCTCCTCCAGCGGCAGCCTTGGTGCCCGGTCAGGCCGAAGCCGGTCCTACTCCGCAGGAAATTGAGCAGACCGTCAGGCGAGTAGTTAATGAAATTTTGAACAATTGATAGTATCGCATTTCTATCTCTGGAAAGGATAAACAAAATGGCTTTAGATACAAAATTGATCGCTCTGGGAATGATCGAAACCAAAGGTCTGGTAGGCGCAATTGAGGCTGCCGATGCAATGGTGAAATCAGCTAATGTGGTCCTGATCGGGTCCGAATATACTGGCGGTGGTTATGTGACCGTCATGGTTCGCGGTGATGTTGGCGCAGTAAAAGCCGCCACCGACTCCGGTGCTGCAGCAGCTAAACGCGTCGGCGAACTCGTCTCAGTCCATGTGATCCCGCGACCGCATGAAGATGTTGAAATGATTCTGCCCAAGAACACCAAAGGCAGCATTGGCGGCCAAAGCACAGAAAAGAAATAATCGGATAGGCTAACCTTTGACCCACTCAACACCGGCTACAGCGGGATGGACCCCGGAGGACATACTCACACGGGCCAATAAAGTTATCTTGCCGGCGAACAATGGGAAAAAGCCCCCAAGCAAAGTGCTTGCGAAAGGCCCTCTGCACGTTGGTGTCGATCTTGGTACAGCCTATACCGTCCTGGTCGTTCTCGATGAAAACGGTATTCCCCTCGCTGGTGAATACCAATTCACTCAGGTTGTCCGGGATGGACTGGTCGTTGATTTTATCGGCGCAGTTGATATCCTCCGCTCCATGAAAGAAAGGGTGGAGGCAAGATTAGGCAGGTCTTTGACCCACGCAGCCGGCGCTTTTCCCCCGGGCGTGCCGATCGCGGAAGTCAGAGCGACCGCAAATGTCGTTCAAGCGGCCGGGATGGATTGTCCTGATCTGATTGACGAACCCTCGGCGGCAAACAACGTCCTCAAATTGGATAACGGTGCGGTCGTTGACATCGGCGGCGGGACCACCGGCATAGCCATCATCGAAAATGGACGGGTCATTTACACCGCCGACGAAGCAACCGGCGGGACGCATATTTCATTGGTAATCGCAGGCGCGTCAGACCTCAGCTTTGAAGAAGCAGAAGAGCTTAAGAAGCAGCCTGAGGAACAAAGCAGATTATTTCCAATCATCAGACCTGTGATGGAAAAGATGGGCACGATCGTTGACCGACACATCCGGGGTTCAAAGGTAAAATCCATCGTTCTGGTGGGTGGCACACCCCTATTCCCCGGGCTTGACGATGTCATTCGGGAAGTGACCGGTTTATCTACTCGGGTTGCCATGAGCCCCTTATTTGTAACGCCGGTCGGTATCGCACTGTACGATAACCAGAACTAAATAGTTTATTGGAAGGATAAAAAATGGCAGGTGACTTCTCACTACGTTGTTATTGCTTTATTGATCGAATGCAGGCGCAATACTCCGCATTCATCGGCACCGTCACCCAGGGCGACTTACCCGTCGAAGGAATGGCTTCCCTTTATGTCGAGATGGCCCCCGGCAACGAGGTTTTCAGAGTTGTTGACATTGCCGTCAAAGCAACCGAAGCGAAACCGGGCGCCCAGATCGTAGAACGCGAATTTGGCATGTTCGAGGTGCACTCCCTCAATCAGGCGGCGGTCAAAGAAGCCGGCCAGGTTGTTTTGGACCGCTTGGGGCTCCAGCAGGAAGATCGCATCAAGCCCAAAGTGGTCTCCAGCCAGGTGATCACCCGCGTCGATTCCTATCAGGCCCAGTTGCTAAACCGGTTCCGCCGGGGAAGCATCCTTGTTCCTGGTGAAACGATGCTCGTATTGGAATGTGCCCCAGCGGCCTATATCAATTACGCCTGCAATGAGGCGGAAAAGAAGGCCAACATCAAAATCATCCATGTTTCTTCTGTCGGACGGTATGGACGGATGTGGTTATCCGGCAGTGAAGCAGAGATCGTTACCGCAAAGAATGCTGCCATCAGTGCCCTTGAGAGCCTGGAAGGCGTCGAGGGTTGAGCAGCGTAAAGATCAATTAGGAGAATTTTATGCCAAAACAATTCTATACGGAACGTGATATAGAAGATATGGCAGCAAAAGGTCAGTTTTCGCTCACACTGAGTGATGATGTCGTATTAACCGAATTAGCGTATGAAAAGGCTGAACGGTTAGGGGTCAAATTAGTTCATCCACATGCCTTGCCTCCTGCCGCGCCTGTCCGACCATACCTTTCAGAACAGGTTAAAGCACAGTCGGAGTGCGCGCCTTGTGGTGATGCCTCGACAGCACAATCAGATTCTGACCTTTTTCAGCGCATTCGAAATGCCGTAATCGCCAAACTCGGCAACCAGATCGATTCCCAGTTGTTGGATACCATCATTACCCGTGTCCTTAATAACGTAAGGATCAATTAAGATGCTGTTTGGTCGAATCCATGGGACTGCCGTATGCACGATCAAATATCCTGGCACTGAAGGTGTCAAGCTGCTTATCGTCCAACCCCTGAATAAGGACCTTGAGCCTGTTGGCGCTCTTCAGGTCGCTGCCGATGTGGTCGAGGCAGGAACGGGCGATTTATGCGTTATGGTGCGTTCCCGTGAAGCTGCGCTGGCAATGCGGGATATTAAATTTGTTCCTGTGGATTTAGCCCTGGTTGGGATTGTGGATGAATTGGATGTCCGTTCAGACGCGGCGTTCGATTTTCAAATGCCACCGGGCGTTACCCGGTTTACATAACGGATGGATGCATGATTATTGGAAAAGTCGTTGGCACAGTTGTTACGACCATCAGTCACCCCCATTATAAAAACCGCCGCCTTTTGGTTGTTCAACCATTATCACTGGACGGTCAGGCCGAGAATGGGGACTTCATTGCCCTGGACAACACCCATGCCGGCATAGGCGATACCGTGCTGGTGAACCGCGAGGGGAATGGCGCTCGCCAGGTTCTGAATAACCCCGATGCGTGTGTGATCTCCGTTATCATTGGAATTGTTGATTCGGTAAAAATCTCAGCCTGAGAATCGCGTTTTTATTCAAATTTAAAAATCCCCCGAAGGGGATTTTTTATTTCCAAAGACACCCATCGTCAGGCCTCAAGGGATCGGCAGCCAATCCGGTGAGCGATCCACACCCGAGCTCTGTGAGAGATTGATCTGCGGCCGGCCGGTCGTGGTCATCAGATAAACCTCTGAGTCCCCATCCCGCAGCGAGGTGAAGGCCAGCCAGCGCGCATCGGGCGACCAGGCCGGGTCGGTATCCGCCCCCGTGTCAGTCAGTACGTACTCAGTCGGTTGGTGCAGGCCGTTCGCTTGCATTGACTGGTAGGTCACCAGGACAATGAGCTCGCGTGAGCTCTTATGTTCCGTGTAGGCAAACTGGTCCCCAAGCGGCGCCCAGGCTGGATCCGAGACCTGACCAAACTCACCAAAAAGCCCGCGCAGGTCGAAGCCCTTCGGCGCCACAAAGCTATCTCCGGCGCTCCGAAAATAGAAGTAGTCATGCGAAGAAGCATGGATGGTATAGAGCATGTACTGCCCGTCGGGTGAAAAGGTCGGATCCCACTCAATAAAATCCTCGCTCAAGCGTTCCCGCCCCGTGCCGTCCGGTGCAACCCAGGTCAGGGCGTAGATCGGCATCCCGCCCGCATCCCGCAAGTGGTGCGTGAAGGCAATCAAAGACCCATCCGGCATCCATACCGGATCAAATTCATCTCCCGCCGTCATGGTAATGTTCGTTGGGCTGCCCCCATCCACATCCATCACCCAGATATCCAGACCATTGCTCTCGCCGCCCGGGGCCACATAGGCGATCTGGCTGCCATCCGGCGACCAAACGGGCTGGTCCTTGTCTCCTTCGTCGAAAGTCAATTGGGTGAATTCGTCAGTATACACCTCCCCAGCCAAATCTCGCAGGACGCGCATCGTCCAGATCTGGACAATGCCGTCCTCGCCCCTGTCCGAAGCAAAGGCGATCACGCCGCTGGCTCCCACTTTTTCCGGTGCCAGCGTGGGGGTTGGTTCCTCCGTCGGCGTCGGCGAAGGGAACGCGGTCGCCGTCGCCACAGCGACGATCTGGACCTCAGCCTGAGTGTTCTGCAGTGTCGGTGAAGACAGCGGTGCAGCCGTCCCGGTAGCGGTCGGGTCTGCCTGACTCAGAACATAGATCGGGCTCTCCGGGAATACGAAAAGCAGCAAGGCTGCCGCCCCAAGCAGAAGCAATGCCAGAATGGCAAAACCGCCCACCAACAGCAAGTTGGGTTTGCGCTGCTTGCGAACCTCCGCACCAGCGATGGTACGATCTACGGGTGAGACGGGTTCACCCGTCGGCCCGACCCCCCGCGGGATCATCACTGATGTCATCTCATTCCGGGTAACCTCATCCAAACGGTAGTCCGGGTCTTCCAGCGCTTCGAGAAAGGCCGAAACGGACTCAAACCGCTCATCAGGCTGCAGCGCCATGGCCTTCAGCAGCGCGTCTGCGATGTTCTGCGGAATGGAAGGATCCATCTGCTGAATCGGCATCAGGGCGGCCTTGCCGAGAACGCGCTGGATGCTATCGGCCGGCTTGGCCTGAGTCAGCAGCGCGTAGATCGTGGCGGCCAGCGAAAACTGATCCGAATAGGGGCCGGTATGTCCCCGGCCGTACTGCTCCGGCGGCGCGTAACCTGGCGTATAGCCCGAGGCCCCGGTAGCCGTCTGGGCCTGGGCGCTGTCCACCTTGGCGATGCCGAAATCGACCAGGATCACCTTCCCCTCTGGCGTCAGCTTGATATTGGCCGGCTTGATGTCGCGGTGCGTCACGGGCGGGTCCTGGCTGTGCATATAGGCCAGCGCGGCACACAGCTGCCGGGACCAGCTCAGGACGTCATCCAATGGCTGAGGGCCTTCCAGCTTGAGCCGCTTCCCGAGGTCGTCCCCGGGGATATAGTCCATCACCAGGAACTGCTCTTTGCCGATCACGAAATAATCGGTGACCCGCGGCAGGTTCGGGTGGCGTAAGCCGGCCAGCAGGCGCGCTTCCTTGAGGAACTGGTCCACGCTCTCCGGCGCAGGGTTGAAGTTGCTCTTCACCGCCACCCGGGTCTCCAGGGTCTGGTCCCAGGCCAGGAAGACCGCCCCCATCCCGCCCTGCCCCAGCTTTTCTATGATTTGATAGCGCTCTTGTAAGATCGTTGCCGGTTGAAGGTCCATAATGATAATACCTCTGTCGGTATGCTAAGAAAGTTCGAAGGTTAATTCCATATCATTATATAAGAGACAGTACTAAAAATAAAATCCAGTTCGATCTCGTTGGAAAATAACAACATCCCAAAGGGTCATTCACAATCGGTTTAGGGTTGTCACTAAAATATTTATAAACTTTTTACAATAACAAATTGACATCAATATACCCGCATGCTATCATTTAATCAGGCTTTATTTCATAAATCATTCGCACCTTAAAAGGAGTTATAAATGTCCATTGAACTTATCGTCCGCCTTATCGGACTCATTATTTTCGGTATCATTGGCGTCTTTTTAGGCCACCCCCTGGGTACGCTCATTCAAGAAATTTGGGCTGGCAATAACATTCCGATCTTCGCCTTTCAAGTCATCACAACGCTCGTTGTTGGGTTCCTGGGTTTTCTGATTTCACCCTGGATCTCCATTAAACCCATAACGGCTATCCGCAAGCAGTTAAATAAAGTCTCCGCCCAGGCCCTGTTTTATGGCTTCATTGGCCTGATTTTCGGTCTGGTTGCCGCAGCTCTCCTTTCATATCCTATCTCTCTGCTGCCTGCGCCGCTGGGCAGCATCCTGCCTTTCGTGGCTGTACTGCTCTTTGGCTATCTGGGTATCGTCATCTTCGTGGCCCGTCAGGAAGATCTGCATAAGGTCATCCGCTCGCTTTCAAAGAAAGGCGGCGATGGCGAAGACAAAACAGAAACCAGCGGATTGCAGGACAGCCGCCGGATCCTGGTGGATACCAGCGCCATCATCGACGGCCGCATCGCCGATATCGCCCGCACAGGA
>JAXHUD010000039.1:0-17076 GCA_034189815.1 Chloroflexota bacterium | reverse complement strand
TGACCGGGCCGGGCAAGGTCCTGCTGCAAACCCGGTCCACCGATGCGCTGCTGTCCTGGCTGATCCCCAAGCTCCCCAAAGATCACAGCAGCAATTAATATCATCTGCACGCAAAAAAAAATGACACCTCACGGGTGTCATTTTTTGTTATCCATTAATTTCCCCGTGGGCAGCCTGCGCTTCTTCTGCAGTGTTTCTGGGACAAGGAAACCGAAAACCCCGCCCGCCGCCAATCCCGAAAGTGCAATCACCAGCACAGCGTTGGGCAGCGCCAGGGCATCGGCTACGAAACCAACGATCATCGGTCCGCCGCTCACGCCCAAATCCCCGATCCAGCGCCGGGCGCCCAGGAATGCGTTGCGCCCGCTCTCCGGTGAGGGATCGGAACCCAGGGTCATCCTACCTCGGAGCCCATTCCCTGCCCCGGGCCCGTGGACGCCAAAAGAGAGGGTAACCAGAAAGTGAGAAAAAGGGGGTGGTTAAAATAAGCAGTTGATCGCAGAGATCAATATGGTCATCATCAAAAGCGCCTTGCCGGACAGGCCGCCCACCAGCCTCTTCTATAATCTTCGGTAGATCAGATTAGTAAATGAAGGGGATCATCGCCCAGGTCCGTTCCTTATAAGCTTTGTAATCCGGAATATGGTCTTGCAAAAAACTTTCTTCAATCGAGATCCGCAGCATCAAGCCCAGGATCGTCACCAGCGCTGGAATCCACGAGGGGCCAGCCGCCAGAAACAACGGACAGGCCGCGCAGAATAAGATATTACCTAATGTAACGGGATGGCGGATCGTTTTATAAATCCCCGTCACGACCAGCTGCGTATCGTCCCGTTCAATCGCCTGGGCGAACCCCTTCTCCAGGTCCATGTACCCCTTGACTGAAAAGTACCCCGCACCGACAAACAGCAGCCCACCGGCAAGCATTTCCCCAAGGGTTGGCGATGTATCCAAAAATATGAATTCGGCGACCGGGCCGATCAGCACCAGCCACATCGGAATCAGAATCAGCCAAACGGTCCAATCCCCCCAGTCTTTACGGATGTTATTCCCCGGCCGGGTTAAGATGGCTCGTTCACTGGCTTTCAGCCCGGTGTACAGAAGCAGGTAAATGAGTAATGGCAGGTAACGTAATGAGCTTTGCATAAAACAGTACCCATAGATAGTTTCAATAAATGCGACAATAAAACCGTCAATGACCGTCTCAACTATAACACATCCTACCTAAAATTTCCGCTAAACGCAGCCCGAATGATAAATTCATATTGCAACACATAAGAAGGACACCCCAAACCCAACTCCGTTTTTATCTGGGAGAAACGGCAGCGGAAAGATGAGAAGGGCCAACGGGTTTTTTACGTGGTATCAATCCCCTGTGGAAACCCCCACAAACGGGAATAAATCGAACAAAAAATCAAACACCCCCGGACGAGAGTGTTTTAAGGATGTAATTTTTCTTTTAGAGCGGGCGACGAGATTCGAACTCGCGAATGTCAGCTTGGAAGGCTGATGCCTTACCACTTGGCGACGCCCGCATGAAGTCTCTCTATTTTACGCGAATCAACTCTGCTGGTCAATATAATCTGGGCTATAATCTGAGCTACCCCTCGCCCTTCAACGACTTCTGCAGCAGTTCTCGGGTCAGCTGCGGGTCAGCCTTACCGCGGGTCTCGCGCATCACCTGGCCCATGAACCAACCCAGCAGTCCTTCCTTGCCGCCGCGGAAGCTGGCGACTTCATCCGGATTGGCCGCCATGATCTTGTCAATTGCGTCCTGCAGCGCCGAATCGTCGCTGACCTGCGCCAGGCCTTCTTTTTCAACGATCTGCGCCGGACTCTTGCCGCTCTCCTGAACCTTACCCAGGAGCGACTTCCCGGTCGCATTATTGATCGTCCCGGTATCCACCAGCCTGATCGCCTCGACCAGGAGCGCCGGTGTGAGCGTCAGTTCATCCGCGCTAATGCCCAGTTCATTCCGCATCCGCAGCACTTCGTTCATAATCCAGTTTGAGACGGCCTTCGGATCGCCGCCGTAGGCCTTCACAGCCGCTTCGAAATACTCCGAGAGCGGTTTGTCGCCCGTGAGGATGTCAGCGTCATATTCCGGCAGGTCATACTCGTCCATGAACCGCGCCCGGCGCGCCAGGGGCAGCTCGGGCAGCGAATCCAGCACGCCGTCCCGCCAGGCTTCCGAGAGCTCCAGCGGGAGCAGGTCCGGCTCACGGAAATAGCGATAATCCGCTTCGGTCTCCTTGGAGCGCATCTTGTTCAGCCGGTTATGCGCGTCGTCCCAATCCAGGGTCCAGGCCTCCACCCGGCCGCCCGATTCCACAACCTCGATCTGGCGCTCGATCTCCTTGTCAATCGCAGCCCGGACGGCCTCAATCGAGTTCACGTTCTTGATCTCAGTCTTGGTGTTCAAAACCGTACTGCCCACCGGCCGGATCGAGACATTGGCGTCGCAGCGCAAATGGCCTTTCTCCATATTGGCCTCGGAGATGCCCAGCCAGCGCAAGAGTTGGCGCAGGCGGATCAGGTATTGCGCGGCTTCGTCGGCCGTGCGCAGGTCTGGCCCGGTGACCATCTCAACCAGCGGCACGCCGCAGCGATTGAAATCGACGTAGCGCACGCCGTGTTCGTGTTTGGTCTTGCCGGCGTCTTCTTCCAGGTGCAGCTTGGTGATGCTCACCCGGCGCACCGCCCCATCGGGCATCGGGACATCAAAATAGCCGCCGTTGCCCAGGGCCATGTCGAACTGCGAGATCTGATAACCTTTGGGCAGGTCGGGATAGAAATAATTCTTGCGGTCAAAAAAAGAAGTCAGCCGGATCTCCGAGTGCATCGCCGCAGCCAGCAGCGCGCCCTTCGCCACAGCGGCCTCATTCAAGACCGGCAATACACCAGGCAGCCCCGTGCAAACCGGGCAGATATTGCTGTTCGGCGGCTCTTCCCAGGAATCCGCCTTGCAGGCGCAGAAGATCTTGGTGGTGGTGTTCAATTGGATGTGAGTTTCAAGCCCAATCACGACTTCATAATCAGTCATTATTTCGTCCTTGATTCAAACAAACGAGACGGCAGACAGCCTCGCCATGTTCTCTGTTTCCTGGTTCTACTGCAGCACCTGTGGCCTGGCATCGCGCCAATCCGCCTCAGCCGTCGCATCTTCAAAGGCCTGGCCCAATTGGAAGAGCGTCTCTTCAGCAAAGTCGGGCGCCAGGAATTGAATCCCGATCGGCAGGCCATCGGAGGCCAGCCCGCCAGGTAGTGAGATCCCGGGGATACCGGCGTGGTTGGCCGGCACGGTGAGCTGATCGGCATATTGCATCAGGACCGAATCACCGTAAATATCAGCCATCTTGAAGGCCGTGGTCGGCGTGGTCGGCGTCAGCAGCGCGTCCACATTGTATTCGCCTTGCGGGTCAAAGGCGGCGTCAAAATCAGAGCGGATCAGACTGCGCACCCGCAGGGCGCGGGCGTAATATTGTTCGCTGTACTGCGCCGCGCTGACATACATCCCCATCAGGATACGCAGTTTGGGCTGCAGGCCGAAGCCTTCCGCCCGGGTCTTGCGATACATCTCTCGCAGATCACGGTAATCGCTCTTCGTGCGATAGCCGTACTTGACGCCGTCGTAGCGGTGCAGATTGGAAGCGGCCTCCACTCGGCTGATGACGAAATAGGCCGGGATGCCATAGGCCGTGTTGGGCATGGGGACATCTTCCACAATTTCAGCGCCCAAGCCTGCCAGCACATCGGCTGCGCGCAGGGTTGCCGCGCGGATCTCCTCCGGGAGGTCCTGGCGGATCAATTCGCCGCTCTCCGGGTCTGGGAAGGTGATTTGCATGTAATCGGGCGAAAGCCCAATCCGCATACCCTTGACGTCCTTTCCCAGGGCAGCCAGATAATCCGGCACAGGCGCCATCGAGGCCGTGCTGTCATGCGGGTCTGCACCGGCCATAGCCGAGAGCATCAGTGCGGCATCGCGCACATTACTCGCCACCGGGCCGGGGCAATCCAGCGAAGATCCAAAGGCAATCAAGCCGTAGCGCGAGACACGGCCATAGGTCGGTTTGAGGCCCACTACCCCGCAAAAGGCAGCGGGCTGGCGGATGGAGCCGGCCGTATCCGTCCCCAGCGAGAGCAGCGCCTCACCTGCAGCCACCGAGGCGGCCGACCCCCCCGAGGAGCCACCGGGTACACGGGACGTGTCCCAGGGGTTGCGGGTGGAAGGCTGGAAAGCCGAGGATTCAGTTGAGGAGCCGTAAGTGAACTCATCGAGATTGACCTTGCCGAGGGTCAGCGCGCCAGCCGCTTCCAGCCGTTCCACAGCCGTGGCGGTGTAAGGGGCGTTGAAGTTCGCCAGGATGCGGGAGGCTGCGGTCGAAGGCGTCCCCTTGACGGTGAAGATGTCCTTGACCGTAAGCGGTACGCCGGCCAGCGGACCGACAGACTCCCCAGACCTGACTCTGGCGTCAACATCTTCCGCAAGTTGGCGGGCCCGATCAGCGGTCAGGGTGATGAAGGCATGGACCTTCTCGCAGTCCTCATCAGTCAGATCGCCGTAATCCAAACTGCCGGGTTTGCCGTCCACAGCGCTGATCCGTTCCAGGGCCGCGTCCAGCACCTCGACGGCTGAGAGGTCACCGTTTTGTACTTTTTGAGCAATTGAAAATGCGGATTGATCCAGGATGGCCATCGCTCAGTCCAGTTCTGTTTGGGGAATGTCGGGCACAATGATATAACCATCATCCACTTCAGGCGCCTGGGCCAGGATCTCTTCCGGGTTATCGCAGGGATCCCACTCATCAGCCCGCAGCGCGGCTTTGGTTTGAGCTGTGTAGGTCACACCGTGGGATGCCGGGGGGATATCATCCGGCAGCGGGACGTTCTCCAGCTGGTGAATAGCTTTCAACTGGTTGTTAAGTTCCCGACGCAGGTAATCAGCCTCGTCGGGGTCAAAGGCGAAAGCCGCCAGCTCAACCAGGTGTTCAAACAGTTCGGGCGTTATCTCATCGGTCATATTTCCGTCCATCGTCATTTATTCAGTGAAACAAGCAAGCGGTAGCATTTCGCCAAAGCCGCTCTGATGATATATGATACCTTAAAGTGCCCGGTTGAGCGGTATTTCTCCCGTAAGCATTTTATGTTGGTTTGTCTTTCATCTTGAAATTCCACAATCCTTTATAGAACCCCACAATGACAACAAATCTATGGGAGCACTCCCATTGCTCATGCTATAATCGGGTCACAATCACGACCGGAGTGTTTGTATGACCCAGCCGGAGATCCCCCTCCCCCAAACAGCACAAAATAGCGGACCGGACCGCCGTAAGGACCGGCGAGTGCTGTGGTTGTTCCTGTTGAGCCTGGCCGTCTATCTGCTCACCCGCCTGATCCGCCTCCCCGACTTCCCCATTTATTTCTTCACCGATGAAGCCATCCAGACCCAGCAAGCGGCTGATCTGGTAACGCGGGGTTTCTTCAGTGCGGACGGTGTTTTCCTCCCCACTTATTTCCAAAATGGCGGGCAGTATAACCTTAGCCTGTCTGTCTACGCCCAGGTGATCCCCACCCTACTCTTTGGCAAGTCCGTCTGGGTCACTCGGGGGACCAGCGTGCTGCTCTCGTTGATCGCCACCGTCTCGCTGGGGATGACCCTCAAACACAGCTTCCACAGCCAGCGCTGGTGGCTCGGGCCGCTGCTGCTGGCGGCCCTACCCGCCTGGTTCCTGCATTCCCGCACTGCCTTCGAAACCGTGTTGATGGCCTCACTCTTCGCCGGCTTTCTCTATTTCTATCTGCGCTACCGGGACGGCCACCCCAAGGCGTTGTTTGCTTCGCTGACGCTAGGCGCGCTGGCCTTTTATGCCTACAGCCCTGGTCAGGTGATCATGGTGATAACCGGCTTGATGCTGCTGATCGCCGACGCCCGCTACCACTGGCGGCGCCGGAAAACGGCACTGCTCGGTTTGGGTTTATTGATCGTGCTGGCCTTGCCCTACCTACGCTTTTCTACCATGCATGCTGGCGAGCGACTACATCACCTCACCCAGCTCAATTCCTACTGGGTGAAGCCCGGTCCCCTCTACGAAAAGATTGGGACCTATCTCACCCGCTATTTCAAGGGCCTCAACCCTTTCTACTGGTTCTGGCCCAACCCATCCTTCCTCGAAAAGCTCTGGCCGCAAGTCACGCTGCCCAGCTGGCTGTTCTCCGCCCAGGGTGACCTGGCCCGCCACACGATGAAGGGCTACGGTCACATCCTCCCGATCTTCTTCCCCTTCTGGCTGGCCGGGCTGGTCCGCTGCATCCGCCGCTTCAGAGACCCGGCCCACCGCACGCTGATCTTAGCGACTCTTGCGGCCCCAAGCGGTGCGGCGCTCGTTGACTGGGGCATCACCCGTGGGCTGGTTTTTATCATCCCAGCCGTGTTGACAATCGCTTTGGGGATCGAGATGACCGCAAGCTGGCTGCGGCGGAAATGGCCCAAATTGCGCGAGAGACAGATATCCGCGTTCCTGTTCCTGACCCTGGCAGGGTTCAGCTTCTGGATGCTGGGCGGTGCGCTCCGCAATGGCCCAACCTGGTATGACGAGTACGGCTTGGGTGGCATGCAGTACGGCGCAGCACAGGTCTTCACCCGTGCAGCCGAGATCGCCCGGTCCGAACCTCAGACGACCGTGCTGGTCAGTTCGACCTGGGCCAATGGGACGGATGTGCTCCTGCGCTATTTCGCCGATGACCTGGACAACCTGATGATGGGCAATATTAATGCCTGGGCGCTGACCTACCAACCCCTGGACGAACGGTTTCTGTTCGTGATGACCCAGGAAGACCTGGACTTTATCTATGACTCGGATAAATTCAAAGACGTTTGGACAGAAGAAATCCTCCCCTATCCAGATGGTTCTCCCGGTTTCTATTTCGTCAGGTTAGCCTATGTGGATGATATCCAGGCAGTGTTGGCAGCGGAGCGGGAAGCCCGCCAGACTCTGGTCACCGAGACGCTCAACATCATGGGGCAGCCCGTCGCCGTGGCGTATTCCGCCCTGGATATGAATGAGATCGCCCACGCCTTCGACGGCGACCCACTCACCGTCATCCGTACGCTGGAGGCCAACCCCCTCCGCGTGGTACTGACCTTCCCTGAGTCAGTCGAAATACAATCGGTCAGGCTGTGGATTGGCGGACCCCCGACCCTAATGTCCCTCACGGCCTTCCTGCACGAGGAAAAACTGGATACCGTCCTGAAAGAGGTTGGGCAGGCAAACATCATCAGAGAAATTCCGCTGACCTTCAACCAGGTTGTCACAGTCGATCAATTACAGATTGAGATCCGCAGCACCGATGCTGATGAAATCGCTCACGTACATCTCTGGGAGGTGGTTTTGGAATAAGACCGAATTCTGGAACCAACCTTTGGCACAGCTATCCGCCAGTGAACAAAGGTATAATGTTAACGTATTTCTAAACCCACTCACCATACTCAGAGGGAGCCATGTCAACCAAATTAAACTGGATTGATGAGGAACTTGAAAGCCTGAGGGATTCAGGCCTGTATAACTCGATTCGCACCCTGGGTTCACCCCAGGGCGCCTGGCTGGTTGTCGACGGAAAACGCGTGCTCAATTTCTGTTCGAACAACTACCTGGGGCTAGCCAACCACCCCCGCCTGGTGCAGGCCGCCAAAGATGCCATGGACGAATACGGCGTCGGGCCAGGCGCCGTGCGCACCATCGCCGGCACGATGGACCTGCATCTCGAATTGGAACGCCGGATCGCCGCCTTCAAAGGCGTGGAGTCAGCCATCACTTTCCAATCGGGATTCATGGCTAATCTGGGCACCATCCCGGCCCTGGTCGGGAAGGATGATGTGATCTTTTCCGATGAGCTCAACCACGCCTCAATCATCGACGGCTGCCGGCTTTCGCGGGCACGGGTCGTGCGCTATGATCATGCAGACCCCGCTTCGCTGGAAGCCGTGATCCGGGAGAACGAAGGCCAATACCGCCGTGGACTGATTGTGACCGACGGTGTCTTTTCAATGGACGGGGATTTCCCGCCGCTGGATAAGATCGCCGATATTGCGGAAAAATATGACCTGATGCTGATGGTGGATGATGCCCACGGCGAAGGTGTCTTGGGCGAAGGCGGCCGGGGGATCGTGGACCATTTCCACCTGCACGCCCGGGTGGATGTGGAAATCGGTACCTTCTCCAAAGCCTTCGGCGTGATGGGCGGCGTCGTCGCCGGAGACGCCAAGATCGTGGAATGGCTGCATCAGCGCGGCCGGCCGTTCCTGTTCTCCTCCGCCGTCACGGTACCTGATGTGGCTGCGACCATCGCAGCCATTGACCTGCTGGAAGAATCCACCGAACTGGTGGACCGGCTCTGGTCCAATGCTGAGGTGTTCAAGCGCGAGATGAAAAACCTGGGGTTTGACACCGGCAAGAGCATGACCCCCATCACCCCCGTGATGCTGGGCGAGGCGAAATTGGCCCGCGAATTCAGCCGTAGGCTCTATGAGGAAAGCGTCTTCGCCATGGCGCTGGGCTTCCCCACCGTGCCGAAAGGCCAGGCGCGCATCCGGGTGATGCTCTCCGCTGGCCACAGCCCGGAAGACCTTGAAATGTCACTGGATGCTTTCGAGAAGGTTGGCAAGGATCTCGGTGTGATTGGATAAAAACCGGGGATTCCGTTAATTCCCAGGATTAAAAATAATCGGTTAAACACAAAACGCCCAAGGCTGGGCGCTTTGTGTTGGTGAGGAATCGGCTATCAGGCAGGTTTGGCCGTCTCGGGCTCCTTGAAAGGATCATAACCCGGGTTGGTCCCGGCCCAGCAGCAGCTGGCCTGGCGGAAGCTATTGCAGGCCAATCCACGGGAACAACGATGCGCAACGATACGGGGCGCTTGTTCCGGCAGGAAACTGGCTGGATAAACGATTTCAGCTTCCAGCGCCACTTCCTCATCTGCGTGCTCACAATAGGATACTTTAATCACTTCCCAATTTCGATAAGCCACAGGATTACCTCCATCTTAGACGAACAATACGGGTAAATGTAGTTGCATTATAACACATCGATCTTTGAGAGGAAAAGGCTTGTCTGGACAAGCGCCCCAGCCCATTCTTATTCTTCAGGCGTGCGAAACATCCGTTTCCTGCGCCAGTTAATCACCGGTGCAGCGATTTTTCGAATGAGGTATTTAAACACAATCGACGAGAACCAGTGGCCCTCTTCGCGATAATGCACCCGCAGCATCTCCGGCCAACAGCGCGCATCAGCCGTGATCGTCTTGGCGTCACCATGCAGCCTAAAGCCAACCCGGCAGTAAGATAACGCTCGTATATTAACCATTATCGTGCCTGTCACGCTTCATCGATTCCTGTTAGGATTGCAAAGCGTTCTGAGACTTTAATTTACTTTTTCGTTCCCCGGTCAACCGACGTCGATCAAAAAAACGCAAATAGCCTTTTATCACCATCCGGGTTGGTCCGCAAAAATCCGATCAATACCGTAATACATTTCAGCGCAATTGTTATACCAATAATCAGGGTCGGGGGAGAGTTCACTGACATCTGTAATCAAGCGGTCCAGTTCAATCACATGCACCTCGTCCGCATTTTGCCGGCCTGCTTCGATAAGAACCTGGTGCCTTTCATCCCATAAACGCGCCCATTTACGTGCTTTTGGATACTCCGCAACCGCTGATCGGATCAAACTGAGCGGTGCAAGCAGAACGAATAAGGCCAGGACGAAGCTCAAGGCTGATAATGCCCTTGTCCGCGCCCGGGCAGATTTTAAGACGAAGGATAGCAAATGGCGGAGAAGGAACGCAAGCCAAAGCCCACCTCCCAAGCCGCTGAAAACCAGGACAACCTGGGCCAAAATCAACGCCCGGGGCGGCGGGTAATCAGCGAAAACATAAGATGCCGGCAGCAATATCAAACCCACCCAAAAGAGGGTCGCCGCGACTAACCCCACCGGCCAGATAATAATCGTTTTCCACTTGTCCCAAGCAGTTTCTCCCGTCATCCCGTCCTCAACGCGTTTCACGAAATCCAATCCCAAAGCCAGGCCGAACAAGACCGGCAGGATCGAAAAAAACGTTCGGCGCATAAGCGCCTGCCAGAAATACACTTTTATGTTCCAACCCATTAAGGCAATCAGGGCGCCAATAGACAGCGGTTCCGGCATGCTGGCACGGCGAAGCGCGGTGGAAGGCGAGAAATACAGCAAAGCGACTGCCGCCAACGTCGCCGCCAGCAGTGTGCCGGCCATACCCAGCCAATACCAGCCTGCTTTTTTTCCTCCCGCAATAGAAATAATGGCAGCAATACCACCTAACCCCCAAACACCCGCCAAAAACGCCGCGCCTGTCTCTGAAAATCCTCCCACCATGACGGCCAAAAAAAAGACAAGGACATACTGGTACCAATGGAACTTATTCCGCTGCCAAAACCTCAAGATCAACCAGATGATGCTGATCCCGCCGACCAGAGGCATAAAATAAGGCAGCATACCTGAGCGCCAAAACAAACTCTGATCAAGGACCGGCGCACTCCAAAATATAAGGCAAGTGATGGCTTCTGCGATGATCAGGCTATCCATGAACTCAAGCTGACGCTCTAACAAGCTGGCGCATTTTTGTATCACACCGGTCAGCCCACAAAGCCACAGCAATACACTGGCAATAACGAGAAGCGGCGCGCCCAGAGCCGGCAGCAAACCGAAGATGCTCGAAAAAAGGTTCAATGAATAACGGTTGCCGTTATACATGGAAACGTCAAAGTAGGAGACCTTTTGCATCCCCCACAGACCCTCCCGGACGAGGACAGCGTTATAACAATAATCGTCCCCGCTTAAGCGCATCTGGCTGGCAATAACCAGTTGCGACAGGATGCCCAAAGAAAATACAAGCAGCAAGAGACCCTTGAAAATTTGCCGCCAATCTTTCCACACAGGTTTATGCGCCAAGGGGTTACTCCCGGTTTGTCTTTTTTGAAGGTTTTGAGAATTGGCGCTTTCTGCGCCAATTTAGAATCGGCGCAACCAGTTTCCGGGCATAGTATTTAAACTGGATCCATGAAAACCAGTGCCCCCCTTCGCGGTAGTGCACCCGCAGCATCTCCGGCCAGCAGCGCGCATCAGCCGTGATGGTCTTGGCGTCCCCGTGCAGCCGGAACCCGGCCCAGGTCCGGCCCGGCAGGTAGACCAGAAGCGCTTCCCCTGCCAGCCGTACCCAGAGGTCATAGTCCATAGCAAAATAGAAGCTTGGGTCAAGCGGGCCGACTTTTTGCCAGAGGTCCCGCCGGAAGAACGAAGCCTGCTGCGGCACATGGACATACCCCTGCCGCAGACGCTGGTAATCCGTCTGGGCCGCCGGAAATTGGCCGATTACGCGGCCTTGCGCGTCGATGAAATCACAATCGCCGTAAACCATACCGACGTCGGGGTTCGCTTCCAAAAAGTCCACAGCCTCAGCAACCGCACCAGGGCGATAGACATCGTCCGAATTCAACCAGGCAATGTATTTCCCAGTCGCACGCGAGAAACCTTTATTGATAGCGTCCGTCTGACCCTTATCCGGGATCGACTCCCAATAGGCCAGGCGGGCCGCGTATTCCCGAACGATCTCCAGGCTGCCATCTTTCGAACCGCCGTCAATAATGATGTATTCGAGGTCAGGATAATCCTGACCCAACACGGATTCAATCGTCTGACGCAGGAACGGCGCCTGATTGAACGACGGGGTCACAATGGAGACGAGCGGTTGTTGAGACATAGATTCTTTCAAAAAAGAAGTTTCGTCAGAGACTGCTATTCTGAGACGGGCTGAGCATTGGCATTCACCAGATAGATCTGAATTCGGCCCTCGGGTGAGTCGTAGTAAAGCGTGAAGGCCTCCGGATATTTTGCAAGTGTCGCGGCAACGACATCCGATGAATAAGGCAAATTACTATCAACATATATTGCCTGGATATTGCGCGACTCCAGAAAATCCAGGAGTCCCTGTGTTGACGATATACTCGGAGGAAGCAAGAAAGACGTCGTCTTCCCTGCAATAGCCACGGTGTGGTAGGGCGTCAGGGTGTGCGCACCCACCGGCACGGCTTCCAACAGCGCGTGCGCACTCAATTCTTCCGGTGTTGTGCCGATAGCCAGGTTGGGGAATCTAAAGGGATAACCAAAGAGCATTAACCCGATCAACAAAATCATCCCCGGCATAGGTCGGAGTGCTTCTGACTCCTTTACTGTATCGAAAAATGCCAACACACCGACCACCACCAAGAGCAGGCCATCAGTGAAGGCGATTGCCGACCCATCGATGATGCCGTAAATAACCAAACCCACTGCAATCAAAACAAGAATCGCCCGTTCAATAAGGCGCGACTTACCGGACAACGTGTAGGTGATGCCAGTGGCGGCAAGCATGAAGACAGCGTAACTGATCTGGGGTACGATATGACGGGAGAAGAAGATCAGAGAGACAAAGGCATGCAGCGGCCAGATCAAAAGCAGCAATAATACCGTCCACTGCTTCCGCCTTATCAAGGCATAGATCCCCCAGCCGCTGAAGAGAGTCATCAGCAGCGCCTGAGCGCCGCCATAGAATGAGATCATCGACTTGGGAATCGCCAGCAGGTTTGCCAACGCACGTTCCGCGACGGCCAGGGGATTGCGAAGCACAGCCCGCAGGACGGAGTAATTATTCTCCTCCGCTGTACCAAAGATCGCCTCCCCGCTTCTATAGGCGGTCTCATTCCTGCTGCCGGGGAGGAAAGCCTGGTTCATCTGGAAAGAATCATAGGATTTCCCGCTCATCCCCAGGTTCGGCCCCCCAAAAGTAATGTAATTGACGATTAAAAACAACGCCATCAAAACAGTTATCGGAACCAACGTCGCGATGAGGATTTTGTAGACCTTGTATTGTTTACGATTGATCACCAGAGCAAAAACAACGAGAGGTACGATCAGAAGGATCGTTTCCACCCGGGCAAATACACCCAAGGCCACACAAAGGGCCGAGAACCAGACAAATTTTAATTTACGGTCCTCATTGAACCGGAGCATAAACATCAGTCCCAGCGCCGCCAGCGCAATGAACACGACATCGCTTTGGTTCTCAATAATGGGGAAAAACACCGTGGTCGAGAAAAGCAATCCAATGATAACGTACCTGGAAATGTATTTATTCAATTGGCGCGCCAGCAAATAAAAACTGATCCAAAGCATGCCAAAAAAGATGAAATTGCCAATCCACGTCTCAAGCATGAACCAGTTGGGGGAATTACCAACGAATAGATGAATGGCCGCGTAAACAAAGGCAACCAGCGGCCCCCAGGAAAGATTCCGAAGTCCCCATGTGAACAGAAGCCGCCCGCTTTCAATATATTTCGCCCCATCATTCGGATTGATCTCCAACATGGGTGGCTGCATCCTGGACATGACCATGAACAGGTTTAATAAAAAAATCGCCGATATGGTAATAAATTCAATCCATTTTTGATGACGCTGGAAAAAGAGCGAGACATTCTCAAAAAACCGGTTCGCTTTCATTCTTCAAACACTCCTTCGTTGAAAATATTTCCTTTATTAGAGATAAAGGTTGTTTGGGTCCTGTTTACTCCGGGTGCAGTTCATACAAGATATATCCCGGACCTTCCGCATAAATGGGCAAGAGGGACAGCTTCTCCATCAAAAGCGGCTGCGAATTCAGCTCGCCGAAGTGGGTCACCAGGAAAAGGTCAAAGGACGCAGTCCGGCTTTCGAAGTAGGCATCAAAACCAGTGGTCAAATCCGTGCCACGAATGGATTGAAGATTGAGATCCCCGCCATAAGGCCACAGCGTCAGCATGCGGTAGCCGTAATAGGCCAAGTTAGTACCGTAATTATGCGTCAGGGCAATGATCTTCTGGTCGTCAGGCAGTGCATCCCCCACCTGTTTCCATCCCGCCGGTTCGCCCCGATAATTCTTCTCGTTCAAATCCTTGTACACGTTCCAGGAGGCATAAGCGATTGTAAAAATCGCCACCAGCACCAGGCCGGCCTTGATGAATCCTTTTTTGCCGGCGGCGTATTCCGCCACAACCTGACCAATCTGACCCAGAGCAATGGCCGTGATCGGCACCAGCACAATACTGTAATAATTGTGAGTATAGATATGATGCGGGAAAAATATACCCAGGGCAACATACCCCACCCACAAGCCAATCGTGAGCAACTGCCCCGTCTGCTTATAAAGCAAGGTACTCGCCAGCGCTGCGGCCAATACTGCAAAGGGGATAACGTCGGTGACAATGCTCCCCCAGCCCAGAAAATAACGGGATGTTGGGATGATGCTGGTGATATCCAGCCAGAAATTGGTCAGGAAACCACCTGCCGAGGGGTTGAGGATCATATAGAAAACGAAGGCAAACACACCCGACAATGCAGCGATCACCCAGACCTGTGCATTTTTAAGGCTTTTGCTGACCCCCGCAATAAGAACGATTGCCAGGACATAGGCTGGCAGCAGCATGAACAGCGGGTTCGGCTTGACGAGGATCGTCAAGCCGGTCACCACGCCAGCGAGGATGGCGTTTTTCCAACTTTGATCCTCCAGCCACACCAAGAAACAATAAAGCGACCAGATCATCCCGGCGACCATCAATGCTTCGGGTTGGAAGGATCGGCTGGCGATCACGCCGAAGGGCGCGAACAGATAAAACCCCAGGCTGGTCAGACCGGCATCCCGGGAGGAAAGACGCTTTACGAGCAAGTAAAGGCCGAAACCGCCAACACACCAGAAAATTGCAGTGACGATCCTCGAAACCCAAAGGGTCTCGCTTCCGATGATTAGGTAAATCAAAGCAACAATAGATTCTGTAACAGGCGGTTCGCGCCAGGTGACGTAGTCATACAGAGCGGGATCCGTCGCGTAAGCGACGTGCTCAGGGTCAGCAGAGGGGTCCAGCTGCAGGTAAATCCGACGAGCAATGATCGCCTCGCGCAGCTGGCGCGTGGCATGAAAATCCAAAGGGGGATCCGTCAGGTCAATCAGGCGCACCAGGAAGCCCGCCGCCAACAAGAAAATCAGGGCAATCGTGTAATATAATTTGCGCTTTGCAAATGAATTTGATTCACCGTTTGTCATACCCAAAATCTCCTTGCGCCGGGCCATCCAGCCTGATGGCCTGGAAGTTGTTCACCTGGATGGCGGCGGTTTCGTTCACCACCGCCATGGAAATGGCATCCGCATTGCAACTTGAAAATGAACGCTCCTATCATACCTCAAAACCTGATTATTTCGAGGCCCAATGGATGCCGGCCTGATCCACAACCAGATGCTGATGGCGATGAGTCAGTTTCCGTCGTATTCGACGGTATCCCAGGAACAATCCGCTCAGCCCAAGCGCACCGCCCAGAGCCTGGATCCATTTATACCAAACCCGCAAAACCGCCCGGCGGTCAATGCGCCAGGCCTGACGGAAATGATCAAGAGCCTTCTTGGGGCGGCTCGAATCGATCAGGCGACGAGCGGAAAAGATATGCAACCCGGCTTCAATCTCCTGACCGTGTTCAGTAAATGTTGGCGTAAATGCCGGATCATCTCTTAAGCCCTCCACAAAATCAAACGCCTCATCCACAAACTGCGCCGCCTGTGCAATCGTTTTGGCGTCCTCATGAGTCCGCTCCACGGCCCAATATTCATCAACGTGCAGGATGGGATGGGCAGCAGCAATGCGTACCCACAACTCATGATCGAGGATCAGGTGGCTCTCCTGGCGCAGGTAGCCCGCTCCTTCCAACGCCTCTCGCCGCATGAATACCGCGGGCTGTAGCAGCACGTTGAAGGCCAATAGGTCCGCCAATACGTATTGCCGATAAGGATGCCAGTCCAATAAATTCCCCTTGTCATCCACCATCACACCGTTACCATAAACCATTCCCACATTTGGGTTCACCGTCAGCGCGCTCACCGCCTGGCTGACCACATCACAGCTATAGTAAAGGTCATCTGAATTAACCCAAGCCACAATCTCGCCAGTTGCGCGGTGGAAGCCCTTATTGATCGCCTCTGCCTGGCCGCTGTCCTGTTCGGAGGCCCAATATGCCAGTCTGTCCTCGTGTTTACGAATGATCTCCTGCGATCCATCAGTCGAGCCGCCGTCGATGACAATATATTCAATCCGCGGATAATCCTGGCAGAGCACTGAAAGCAGAGTCTCCTCCAGATATCGCGCCTGATTAAATGAAGGGGTTATGACTGAAACAAGCGGTTGCGGCATTCTAAGGCTCACTCAATGTGCTAAGGAATATATTCGGATAATAAATACAATGAGAGCGGATATCCCTGCCCTTCAACAAATTCCCAACGACCAACCATTTGATAGGATTCTTGCTGCAACAAAGCAGGCCGTTGCGCTTCGAGCACAACCACACCACAAGGGTCAAAGTCGGAGGAGGCGTACACAGCAGAAGGGTTGTCAACATCAATATGCTCGAGCGTATATTCCGCCGGGGAAGGGGTTAGCGTTGCCCAAATCAAATATTCCGGCGAGTTATATCCCAGAGCCAGGCCATAGGTTCGACAACCCGAAATATCCATCTCATGAGTCAATTCCAATATAGCGCCTTCATACTCCTGATGGTTTGCAAACAGCAGGCCCTTACGAGACATCCGCCAGATACTATTCCTGTTTTCCGTTGACCAGGAAAACGAGCGCGAATAGTTATTTAACAAAGGATTAATTAACACAATTAACAATACCAAGCTCAATAACCACCCCATCCAATTGGGCAAGCGCCTGCTGAAAACAAAACCAACCACAGGCGCAAACATCACATAGTAGGGGATAAAATACCGAGAACCCCAAACTTGCCACCGGAAAAATCCCGAGAATATCACCATTCCGGCAAACGCGGCAAACGCCAAGATTATGGGATCCCAAAGAACTAAACGCTCTTTTTCCCCGAACAAGCCAACCAACA
Source organism: Chloroflexota bacterium (assembly GCA_034189815.1). Classification (GTDB taxonomy): domain Bacteria; phylum Chloroflexota; class Anaerolineae; order Anaerolineales; family Anaerolineaceae; genus Brevifilum. The sequence goes on along the minus strand of JAXHUD010000039.1, from coordinate 100 downwards.
ATATCAAAGCTGCAAAACAAGTGATCAAAAAATGCAAAGGATTGCCAGCAACCTCTTCTCGGGTCGGGACGTCATAAAACTCTGTCGGGCCATGCGTGAT
>JAXHUD010000038.1:0-17236 GCA_034189815.1 Chloroflexota bacterium | reverse complement strand
CGACCATCGATGATCACCTTGCATAAGCCGCAAGTACCTTTGCTGTCACAGCCCTGTTTTGTCCCGGTCAGCCCCAGTTTCTCACGTAAAAACTTCAATAAAGGCCAATTAAAATACTTGGCTTCAACGGCTACCACCTTGCCATTGATGGTCAATGTGACTTTTTCTGGCATAAATTCTCCTTTTCAACCTGAAGTGAATTATAGTGTCAAGTCCTTCCATTCTATCTTCCATTCTATCGCTGAAACGCGTCCGTTCTGCGCATCGCGAACAAATCCTTTGATTCCATCTGCCCATAAATCCAATTGCGCTAATACGGCAGTCGCTTACATACAGCTCTCAAATCCTTCCTGCCGCACCCCGGCATTAAAAGCTGCCAAAACAATTATGGCGTGATGCATGGAATGGTCTGCGGGCCCATAAGCAATTCACCAATTTACGCACCTGGATCCACCATCAGCGGCAGCGGTCCTTTGCCATAAGCCAATTGGGTGACTGCCTGTTTTTCCGTCATTTATGCTTCGTCCAATCTCTCCTGTTGTGATCGAGTTCATTCATCGCAATTTGGTTGTATCGGATGTGTTTCACATCCATTCCCATCATCGAGTATGGTTAACTTACCAGGATCAGGCGCATAACCTGAACCATTATACTTCCACAAATAACCCCGTTCTCCGGGACGGGTAGGGTTTCATCAAAATTACTTGTATATGTGCTGAAAGGGAAAAAATGAATATCGTCATATTTGAGGCGGAACCTTGGGAACAGGAAGGTTTCAAGCAGTTTGAGGCAGCGCAGTCCTTGACACTATCGGGCATACCATTGACCCTCGATAACGCCGACCGATACGCGGATGCAGAGGTGATTTCAATCTTTATTTATTCCAACCTCACGGCCGAAGTATTGTCCAAACTCCCCCAACTCAAGCTGGTCGCAACCCGTTCCACGGGCTATGACCACATTGACATGGACTATTGTGAAGCGCAGGGCATAACCGTCTGCAACGTCCCTGAATATGGAGATAATACGGTAGCGGAGCATGTCTTCGCTCTGCTCCTGGGTATTAGCCGCAATTTAGTTGAATCGGTCGATCGGACCCGCAGAGGGGATTTTTCCCTGAAGGGTCTGCGGGGGTTTGACCTCAAGGGTAAAACGTTCGGGGTGATTGGCACGGGCAGCATCGGCCAATGTGTGATCCACATCGCTCATGGATTCGGCTTGAAAGTGCTCGCGTTTGACGTCCGCCGAAACCCCAGCCTGGCTGAGAAATTAGATTTTGATTACTGTAGTATGGATGAACTGCTCGAAGAGGTAGACATCCTCACGCTGCATGTGCCCGCGAACGAGCACACCTACCACCTGATCTCTGATGCGGAGTTTGATAAAATGAAGGACGGTGTGGTCATTATTAACACCTCCCGCGGCAGCGTACTCCATGTGGAAGCGCTCGCCAGGGCCCTCGCCGTCGGCAAGGTAGCGGCGGCCGGACTGGATGTCCTGCCGGACGAACCCACCATCCGTGAGGAATCAGAATTGCTGCATTCGTTTTATCGCGAGACGCATAACCTGCAGACTCTGCTGGCCGATTCAGTCCTGATGCGCCTGCGGAATGTGATCATCACCCCGCACAGCGCTTTCTATACGAAAGAAGCCGTTAACCGAATTCTGAAAACCACAATTGAGAATATCGCTGATTTCATCCGGGGCGAACCGCAGAACGCCGTCAATGGAGCCTATGTGAATAAGGACATCTGACCCTTTATGCTCAAGGAAACCAAAGCATTTCAACTTAAGCAATTAGCCGAAAAACTCGTCCACCTTGAGGAATCACCCCTCTTTGACTACCGCCAAGCGAACGGTTATCAACCCGTACCGGGCGAAGGCGACTCTAATGCCGATGTCATCTTCATTGGTGAAGCCCCCGGCGCCATGGAAGCGGAAACGGGACGTCCCTTTGTAGGCCGAGCGGGCCAGATGCTGGATGAACTGCTCCGGGGAATCGGGCTGAACCGCGAGGACGTCTTCATCACCAACATCGTTAAAGACCGACCGCCCGAAAATCGTGATCCTACCCGGGCGGAGATCGTCTTATATGCTCCTCTCCTGACCCGGCAGATAGAGATCATTCAGCCAAAAGTCATCGCTACGCTGGGCCGGTACTCGATGGTCTTCATGATCCGGCAATACAACTTGCCGGGTAAAAGGAAAAAGATCGGCCAGCTCCATGGACAGGTATTGAAAGGCCAAACCAATTTCGGCGACATCCGACTCTTCCCGCTCTACCATCCCGCTGCCGTTTTTTACAACCGGTCCCTGACCCCAATCCTGGAAGAGGACTTTCAGAAATTAGCTCGCCTGCTTTAACGCTTTCAGCGCACAAACTCATTCACCTGCGTAGGGGCGCAAAAATATCAATTTTATGTTAAATAGTGTCATTATTATCATATTAATCAATTGTTTTCTACTACTTGACCATTCTTCAATAACTTGCTAAACTGAAAAAGTTGAAAATCCTATCCTAGAAGGGAGTATGTAATGGCTTATTCGTTTACGAACTCGAAAGGAAAGAAGTATTTCTTACATCGCAAAGTTGTCACATCGAAATCAGGCAAAACCCGCGACCTCTTCTTCTTCGCTGGCGACCTTCGCCCCGACTTCGCAGTCGATGAAGTTCCCGCCGGAAAGAAAGTTGTCGAACTCGATTCGGGCCTGCCTGTGCTGAAGAAAATCGGGTAACATTTCACAAATCTAACATCCAAAAAACATGGCGAGTTTGCTCGTCGTAATTGTTAGAAAACGACAGCAGCAATTATCATTGTCGTAAAAAAAACTGCTCCCAGTCAGGGAGCAGTATTTTTTAATCTGATCTGGATAAAAACGCTACACACGCTTGCGGGTGGCGACATCAAAGACAACCGCAGCCACCAAAACCGCGCCCCTGACCATATACTGGGTGGAGATATCGATCCCCATCAAGTTCATGCCATTCGTCAGGGACATCATAACGATTGCGCCAATTAATGACCCGGTCACCTTACCCACACCGCCGGCTGAAGAGACACCGCCCACATAAGCCGCTGCGATGGCGTCCATTTCGAAAAGTGTCCCGGCCGTCGTCGTTGCAGATTGCAGTCGCGAAGCAAACAGCATACCCGAGAGCGCAGCCAACATCCCCATCGATCCAAATACGACGTAGGTAATTTTGCTCACACTAATGCCGCTCAATTCAGCAGCTTCAGGGTTGCCCCCCACGGCATAAATGTGCCGCCCCAGAAAAGTCTGGGTGGTCACGAAATGATAGATCAGTGTCACCACCAATACGATCACGGCTGTCCAGGAAAGGCCGTTGTATCCGGCCAGAACATAGGTGACAGCGCCGATCAGGATGACCATGAAGACGAGCCGCAAGATGAACATATTCTTGGAAGGCACTTCAAAATCATAAGCCACTTTTTGCCGCCGGCTGTTGATCGCCGTAATGATCATCAGCACCGCAGCCAAGACCCCGAGCAACAACGTGACTTTATGCAAACCAGGCAGGAAATCTTCCATAGGTAAATCAGGAATATAGCCATTCCCGATCGCGTTAAAGGCGGCATTGGGGATGATGATCGTGCCGGTCTTCAGCGTTGCTTGCAGCAATGCGCCCCTGTAAATCAACCAGCCTGCCAAAGTGGCAACGAAGGACGGGATTCCTAATTTGGCAACCATGGTTGCCGTGATCAGGCCAGCAAATATCCCAAACGCCAGCACCATTGGGATGACGACCCAAACAGGCAAGCCCCATGATGTCAGTGCAATTGCCGCGATCGCCCCCAGAAAACCGGCCATAAAACCGACCGAAAGGTCAATGTGACGGATGACGATGACCAGGGTCATGCCGATAGCGAGAACGGCGATATAACCCATCTGGTTCACCAGGTTGCTGATATTGCGGGATGAAATGAAAATCCCATCAGTGGCAATGGTAAAGAACCCCATGATGACGAACAGGGCGATATACATCCCGTATTCACGAATGTTCTTCTTTAGCATTTGTTGAATTTCTTTAAAAAATGACATGTTCTTACCTCAACTTGTGGCCATTCTCATGACCGTTTCCTGGTCAGCTTCGCTAGACTCGATCTCTCCAGTCAATCTGCCTGAGGAGAGCACATAGATCCGATCCGTCATGCTCAGAATTTCTGGCAATTCAGATGAAATCATGATAATGCTCATCCCCTCAGCAACCAACTGATTCATAATGGTGAAAATTTCATATTTGGCGCCGACGTCGATCCCTCTTGTGGGTTCATCGAGGATCATGATGTCGGGTTGAACGTAAAGCCATTTCGCGAGGGAGACTTTCTGTTGGTTCCCACCGCTCAAATATACAACCTTTTGCTCAATACTTGGTGTTTTTATGTTCAGAGCGTTTGTATATTCCCTGGCATCTTTAATTTCAGCATTTGATTTAATGACCCCATAGCGCAAAATCCGTTTTAACTTAGCAAGGGTAATATTGGTCTTCACGTCCTGGATCAGCACCAGGCCATCCCCTTTCCGATCTTCCGTCACATAGGCTAAGCCGGCTTTGATCGCGTCGGCAGGGGTAAGGAACCTTACTTCCTGTCCCTTGATGAACATTTCGCCGCTTGTTCTGTATCCAACCGGATTGCCGAACAGGCTCAAAGCCAGTTCCGTCCGTCCGGCGCCCATCAGGCCCGTTATCCCAATAACTTCGCCTTTCTTCAATTGGATATTAATATCCTTTAATATATCACGGCCCAGGCGAGGATCGTAAACGGTCCAATTTTTAATCTCAAAGATCACATCTTTGGCAACAGCTTTTTCCCGTTCCGGATAGATGTTATCAATAGAACGTCCGACCATATTTCTGATCAGCACATCCTCCGTCACCTCGCCGGCATTAGCATCCAGCGTTACCACGCTCAAACCATCTCGCAGGACAGTCACTTTGTCCGCAACGGCGATCACTTCCTGCAGTTTATGACTGATTAGAACCGATGTCACACCGCGATCTTTTAGGTCACGTAATAATTGTAATAAATTCTCGCTATCTGATTCATTCAAGGCGGAAGTCGGCTCATCTAAAATCAGTAATTTCGCTTCCCGACTCAGCGCTTTTGCAATTTCAACCAATTGTTGTTTGCCGATGCCCAAATCCTTGACCTGGGTTGACGGATTAACTTCCAGCCCGACCTTCTTCAGAACCTCCAGGGTCTGCTTGATCGTTTCATTGATATCAACGGCTACGCCATTGCGAATTTCATGCCCCAGGAATACGTTCTCATAAACAGTCATTTCAGGGACTAATGCCAGTTCCTGATAAATGACGGCAATGCCGGCTTCCTCACTATCGTGGGGGCTGCGAAATTTCTGTAGTTCACCGTCCAGATAAATTTCACCCTCATAGGACCCATAAGGGTGCACGCCACTCAACACCTTCATCAATGTAGACTTGCCTGCACCATTTTCGCCTACAAGACAATGAATTTTCTGACGCTCAACTTTGAAACTAACATCATCCAATGCCTTGACCCCCGGAAATTCCTTGGTGATGTGCTTCATTTCCAAAATAGGGACACTCATATTTTCTCCATCGGGACCTATCATTCCTGGAAAGGACGAGTGGTGATACGTTTGTCACCACTCGTCCATCCAAATGCTAGGCTATCACTAACTGATTTACTCGAGACCTGTGAATTGGCCGGCCTCGTAGTAACCGGAGTCGATCAGGGCCTCCATAACATTATCGCTGTCAACCGTCACAACTTCAGACTGTTTGGCAGGGACATCGACCACACCATTGTTATACGAACCGGTCGTCTCAACGTCCGAACCTTCAACAACGGAGATGGCCATGGTGATCGCATCGTCAACGAGCTTGCGAACGTCCTTCAAAACGGTCATGGACTGCTTGCCGTCGATGATGTACTGCACAGACGCCACTTCGGCGTCCTGGCCGGTCACCAGATAGCTGGAGACATCCGTATCGGCTGCGAATGCGTCCGCAATCGCCCGAGCGGTGCCATCGTTCGGCGCCAGGATGAAGACATCGCCTTTGTCCTCTGCGGATGCAGCGGTCAGGTTGGCTTCCGCCAGGCTCTTGGCATCATCAAAGTCCCAGTTGGTCGTGATCTGGCCGATGATGTTGCTCATCTCGTCCCGGGTCAGCTCAGCCTTATCCTGCAAGGCGACGGCTTCGGAGGAGTTTACAATGTAGAAGGTCCCGTCAGCGATCTTCGGCTGCAGGACGTTCCAGGCGCCCTCAAAGAACAGGAAGGCATTGTTGTCGGAAGCGGCGCCGGCATATAAATACAGCGGGTTGCCTTCACCCTCGGCATTGTCCACCAGGTATTGCGCCTGAGCTTCGCCAACGGCGACACTATCAAAGGTTACATAGTAGTCAACAGCTTCGGTTCCCGTGATCAGACGGTCGTAGGAAACTACCGTCACGCCAGCTTCTCGCGCGGCCTCAGCAGAGGCGGCAGCTGCCGAACTGTCGTGTGGGCAAATAATTAGTACCTTGATCCCTTTTGTAATCAGGGCTTCGACATTGGCCTTTTCGAGCGAGGGGTCACCCTGGCTGAACAGGATCTCAACGTCATAGCCTGCATCACCAAGCGCATTCTCAAAGCGGGTCTGGTCCTGGATCCAGCGCGGTTCATCCTTGGTCGGCAGCACAATACCGACGGGAAGGTCACCGGATTCTGGTTCTGTGCCTTGGGCATCCAGGCCAGTGAATTGGCTGGCCTCGTAGTAACCGGAGTCAATTAGTGCGGCAACAACATTATCTGCATCAACAGTGACAACTTCAGACTGTTTAGCGGGGACATCAACCACACCGTTGTTATACGAACCGGTCGTCTCAACGTCCGAACCTTCAACGACGGAAACAGCCATACTGATCGCATCGTCCACGAGTTTGCGAACGTCTTTTAGGACAGTCATGGACTGCTTACCGTCAATAATATATTGCACCGAGGCCACTTCAGCGTCCTGCCCGGTCACAACATAGTTGGAGACATCCGTATCAGCGGAGAAAGCGTCGGCGATAGCGCGTGCTGTGCCGTCGTTCGGGGCTAAGATGTAGACATCACCCTTATCTTCGGCAGGAGCAGCGGTCAGATTTGCCTCAGCGAGGCTCTTGGCATCATCGAAATCCCAATTGGTCGTGATCTGGCCGATGATATTACTCATCTCATCCCGAGTCAGTTCAGCTTTATCCTGCAAGGCGACGGCTTCGGAAGAGTTCACCACATAGAAGGTCCCATCAGCAATCTTGGGCTGCAGGACGTTCCAAGCGCCCTCGAAAAACAGGAAAGCGTTATTATCGGAAGCAGCGCCGGCATAGAGATACAGTGGGTTGCCTTCGCCCTCAGCTTTATCAACCAAATATTGGGCTTGGGCTTCACCGACGGCGACACTGTCAAAGGTCACATAATAGTCAACGGCTTCAGTCCCTGTGATCAGACGGTCATACGAAATCACCGTCACACCAGCATCCCGTGCGGCTTCAGCAGAAGCAGCAGCAGCGGAGCTGTCGTGTGGGCAAATGATGATGACTTTTGCGCCTTTGGTGATCAGAGATTCAACATTGGCCTTTTCAAGCGAGGGGTCTCCCTGGCTGAATAGGATCTCAACATTGTAACCAGCGTCATCCAACGCATTTTCGAAGCGAGTCTGGTCCTGAATCCAGCGAGGCTCATCTTTAGTCGGCAAGACGATACCAACGGCAAGGCTTTCATCCCCACCTGCTTCTTCAGTTGTTGTTCCGGTTTGGCATCCCGTCAAAATCATCGAAATGGCCATTAGGAAACTTAATGCAAAAAATAACTTTCTTTTCATCTTATTCTCCTTGTAGTAAATCAAGTTTTTCAACTAATAGACCCCTAAATTCAATACGTGCCCTCCTTTTCGTCCGAACGGCGGATCACTAACGGTTTGTTAATACAGCTTGAACATAAGATTAACATACCATAACCCAAGTCTAATGGATAATGTACAAAAATGGAAAAAGACTTTCCCCCAAATCACTTAGGGGGATTCCCCTAAGCTGTTCCCTGCAAATATCCTGCACATTCCAGACTGCACATTCCAGAAGGGGCTTAATGCTATAATTCCAACTATGCAGACATACAATGTCCTCTTGGCAGACGATCATGCGATTGTTCGCGCAGGGATCCGGAACGCGATTGAAAACCTCCCCCAAATTGTGGTCAAAGGCGAAGCAGAAAATGGACCGACCCTTATGACTGCTTTGGAGGAACTCCATCCGGACCTCCTCCTGATTGATGTCAATATGCCTAATTTCGAACCAATTACAGCAATCCATCAAATCCGCGCTAAATACCCCACCATGAAGATATTGGTGATCAGCGCTTATGATGATGATGTATACGTCCAGGGTTTACTGCGCGCAGGCGTAGATGGCTACCACCTTAAGGATCAGCCGCTTCAGGACCTGCAGCTCGCGCTGGAGCGGATTATCAATGGCGAACGCTGGATATCAGGTGCATTGGTGGAGAAGCTGGTTAAACCCCAATATTCAACCTCCGACATCCCGGACCTGACCTCTCGCCAGCGTGAAATCCTCAACCTGCTCAAACTGGGATGGAACAACCAAAAAATAGCTTACGAACTTTCACTGAGCATTAAAACAATCGAAAACCACCTCACCCGAATTTACCGTAGTCTCAATGTACAGAGCCGCCTGGAGGCTGTGAACTTCGTCAACAAACATCCTGAAGTTTTGGATCGACAGGATGCCAATCAAAGTAAGCCCCCTATGAGATACACCAATACAAAACCGATCAACATTTTGCTGGTGGATGATAACCCGCGCTTCCGCTTTCAGCTTAGCCGGATCATCAATAAAATGTTCCCCCAGATCAATGTCTCCGAGGCCGAATCAACGGACGAAGCGCTTGATGCGTTATCAAAGAAGAATTTTGCGCTCATCTTCGTTGATATGATTTTAGGTGACCAAAACGGGATCGCCTGCCTAAAACAGATCAGGAAACAGGAGAAAGACGCTCGTATTATTCTCATCAGCGCGTATCCTGATCAGGAATTTCACCGCCAGGGTATATCGGCGGGAGCAACAGCCTTTATTGATAAGAAGATGCTAGATTCAACAACTATTAAACAGATCATCAATGATGTCATCCACGCAAACTAAAAAGGGTCGGCATGATATGGAACCGCTCATTCTGGTAAAAAACCTCAGCAAACGGTTCGGCACACTTTCCGCGCTGCGCGGTATTAATTTGTCAATCGGCCAGGGGGAGGTGATCGGCATAACGGGGCAAAGCGGGTCCGGCAAATCAACACTAGCCATGGTGCTGGCGGGCATTTACCCTCAGGATGAAGGTAGCATTATCTTTAAAAATAAAACCATCCACTGGCCGGAGAATTTCCGCACCCTCGGCATCGAGGTGATCCACCAGAAACCACGGCTTGCGGAGAACATGGATATCACCAGCAATATTTTCCTGGGTAATGAGATCGCATCCTCATTTCTGAAAAATTGGCTAAAAATCCCAAACCAACTCGCCATGGACCAAAAAGCCATGGCCTTGCTGGACCGGCTTCAAGTCACCTACACCAGCCTGCGCGATCAGGTATACAACCTTAGTTTGGAAAAACGCCAGATGATCGCAATTGCTCAGGTGATGACAAGCTCTCCCGATCTGATCATCGTTGACGAACCCACACAGGTTTTAAGCTATCCTTATCAAAAAGTCTTGCTCAATCTGATTGCAGAATGGCAGGAAGAGGGTATTTCAATTATCTATTTCAGCAACAACCTCGACCACCTGCTCGATGTCACAGACCGGATCCTCGTTTTACGCGAAGGTTACTGTGCCGCGGAATTCGTCACCGAAGACGCAGACCGGGAAGAAATCATCGCCTCGCTGGTTGGGACAACAAACTACCAACAATTAATCCCCATCATTTGGGCGCTGGATAACCACTATCAAGCCCGTGATCAGGCCAGCAAAATCCAGTTTGGACAAATGCTGTTGGAGCAGGACGACTTCGAACAAAAAGAAGTCTATAATCAGTTGGTAAACCGCCTTACGGAACAAATCACGGCAATTGACAGCAACAACCAAACGCTTAAAAACGCCCAGCGTCGGCTGATCACCGAAGCCGAGGAAGAGCGTAAATTCCTCGCCCGAGAAATTCACGATCAAATCATTCAGGACCTTCTGAGCACGAACTACCAGCTAGAGGAAATGGAAGACAAATTTAACACGGTCGACCAGCTCCAGGGCGATCTGTTCAATATCCAGGAAAACATCCGGGGAATGATTGATGATCTGCGCAATATCTGCGGCAATCTACGTCCGCCAACCATTGACAGCCTGGGACTGAACGCCGCGATCCAATCCTTTACCCAGGATTGGACTAAACGGTCGGGCATTGAGATCGAACTTAACCTTGACCAATCCATTGGCCGGCTGCCGGAAACCATAGAGCTTTCAATTTACCGGATTGTTCAGGAAGGTCTGAATAATATTCATAAACATTCCTCCGCGACAAAGGCAAAAATTGTCCTGAAACGCACCTCTCCTCGGGCGCTGATGCTTTACATCGAAGACAATGGTGAAGGTGTTGATGAAAATATTGCGCTGCACAATTACTCCAAAGAAGGTCATTATGGCCTGCTCGGCATTGGTGAGCGTATCTCGCTTTTGGGCGGCAGGTTGCGGCTCCATAACAAAGATACCGGTGGGTTGATCATCCAGGCCGAGATTCCTAGACCCCGACACTAGATTGTCCCTGACTGCGCTCAACCTTGCTCGCCTTATAATGCTCAATCCGGAATTCCCGCATCCGTAACAATCCCAATTCCCCACGCAGGCCATATCGTTGACTCTTGAAGCGTCCAGTATAATGATCGATTTTCACTAACAAGGCTACTCAATGGACTCATCTTCAATCTTCGAATTCATCGGCTATGCCGCCTCACTGTTAATTGCGATTTCATTGATGATGAAATCCCTGATCCGACTAAGGATCCTAAACGCAGTTGGCGCCATCGTTTTTGTAATCTACGGCCTGGCCATCCATGCATATCCCGTCGCCTTGTTGAATGGGTTGATCGTTGTCATTGACCTTTATTACCTGATCAGGATGCTCAAACGAAGCGACTATTTCACGCTAATGGAAGTCGCACCCGATAGCGCCTATCTGAAATTCTTCCTGAAATTCCATAAAAATGATATCCGCACCTTTTTCCCCACTTTTTCCTACCAGGCCCAACCAGGGGACATGATCTTCTTCGTCCTGCGGAATACCATCCCGGCCGGCGTAGTCATCCTCAGGCCTGGAGGCGACGAGGGTCGGATATTACTGGATTATGCTCTCCAGGATTACAGAGACTTCAAGATTGGCGCATTTATCTTCGATGACAACGCCGACATCCTGTTGGACCGGGGGTTGACCTGTCTCGTCACCGAAGGGAAAGTGCCCATCCATGCGAAATACCTTCGCCAGATGGATTTCTCCCAGAGTGAAGATGGGCTGTTCCGCCGGAAGCTTAACCCGCACTTCATCCGAGATCAGGAACTTTGAGCTCCCGGATACACCATTCCAGGTCGCTTCCCACCAGGAAACCACTCGGCTGAACCGTCACACCGCCATCAAAGACTTGGCCCTCCGGAAGGTCACGCACCCTTGTAATATTTGCCAGGGATCGGGGGCAAATTGACCTTCATTAAATACGCCCCTTCCTCCTATTTGAACGCGGATTGTAAAAGTTCGTAGAACCGTTCCGGATCGACTTTAAGCACAATTTTTACATTGGGCGGTTGTTTCGACCGCCCCCACCAATCAACCACGGTCATCCCCCGGCTGAGCTTCCCCATCCGTTCAATCTGGACGTACTTTTCCGTGACGTCTTGCACAATTTCAGGCGCCATCAGCACAGCCATCGCCAGCGGATCGGCCGCATAGCTCATCTCCCGGTTGAGGACTTCCTGCAGCACCTGAATTGTTTTCTGCGTCATCGCTTTCAGGAATTTGCTGCGGGGGTTATCATATTCCCCCAACGCAATGAACTCAGAGATGGGCATACCATGCGCGAGAGTCGCTTCCCAGGAGATCATTATCAGCCCGGGCCAGTTATTGAACACGACCGCTGCTGCGTCCGGGTCGGCGTAGATGTTGAATTCCGCGGGGAAATTCGCGGTATTCCCTTGGGCAAAGTGCGCCCCGCCCATGATGACCAGTTTCTTATAGCGCGATGGCAGGTCTGGGTCCAGCCTCAATGCCAGGGCCAGGTTGGTCAGCGGGCCAATGGCGATCAACTCCAACGCACCCGGATCAGCCCTGGCCAGATCGATCAGGGCCAGTGCGGCAGGCTTCTCTTTCAGTTTCCGCTGCGACTCGGGCACATCCACCCCACCGAGTCCATCTTCCCCGTGGACCCAGCTGGCATTTTCACCCTTCTCAACCAGCGCCGTCGCCGAGCCGGCATAAACCGGAATGGGTTCTGCCGCCAACACATCCAGAACCTTGAGGGCGTTGGCTGAGGTGTGTTCCACGCCAACGTTACCGGCGACGGTGGTAATCGCTTCAATTTTTACGTTTGGATGGCGGTGAGCCATCATGATAGCCTGAGCATCATCAATACCCGGATCGCAATCGATTACTATTCGCTTCATTGTTGCCTTTCCCGTATCTTCAGGTTCTACCGGAGTCGATGATACGCCCTGTTCATTTGCGCTGCTGCGGGATATTCCGCTGGTCATCCATGGTGGATACAGCGCCGGCTTTGATCAATGTCCTTGTCATGGGCCTCCCGTTTCGGGGTCGCACTTTTGCCGGTTGCCGCAGGCTTTATTTTAGCAGAACTTTCCGGCTGGCAACAAATGATGCTGCGGTTCATCCGGAGAGGCTGCACGGCCTGACGATTGAAGGCTCACCGGGATGGCATGACCAGCAAAGAAGTCCGCAGCCTCTCCCCGGTCTATACATTTACATGAGGGGTAGTCAGCTTCGCAGAATAAAAAGTCCAACGGATTGAAACGGATAACTTTGCGATCGCCCCGGCGAACAAACAGGTCAATTTGAAATTTTGGGTGTAAAATATGAACCGTCCGGATGAAAGCCAAACACGGTGGGCCGCCAACAGCCAACCCGTTATCTTCAATTCATGTATTGCACGTTCTGAGTTACAATAATTTCATTTGGTTTTTGATGCGATTGGATTAATCCAACAACCCGCGCATCCCTGTTGCCCCGGTCAGGTCGTTCCGTTGTCTCCCAACGCCAGAGGACCGCCTGATGGTTTATTATTCTATGCTTGTGTTTATAAAGGAGAATCCATGAAATCCACCCTTAAGATCAAAGTCACCCATCCTGCAGGTCTGCATGCCCGCCCGGCATCCCTTTTCGTCCAAACGGCGAATAAATTTTCCAGCGAGATCAACGTCCAGAATCTCACGGACAAGAGCGATGTCGCCAATGCGAAAAGCATTCTCAACGTGCTCACATTGGGCGTTATGAAAGACCATGAAATTAAGATCGTCGCTGAAGGCGATGACGCGGAAGAAGCAACCAAGGCCCTGAAAGCACTCGTAGAAGATAACTTCGGCGAAGATTAAGTTATTATCAATAATTGACAATTAAATTTTCTCTCGACCTGGCCAACGTTTCGGTCAGGCCAGCTCGATTCTTTCACCGGCGCCACCTGGCCGATAGCTCCCCGACCCAATAGACAGAATGATGAAAAGAGACCCTATATACCAAAAGGACCTGATTTCGTTATTAAATTATTGCTGTACTGTGGATATTCAATCCTGACCGATGGATTGAATTAGGGTCAATTGTCCTTCCGTCGCATCTTGCGAATCGCTTTCTTTTTAGCGATCCGCCGTTCTTCACTTTTTGAGGTGAAGAAACGTCGTTTTCGATTTTCGGATAACACCTTCGATCGAGTCACTTTTTTGCGAAATCGTCGCATCAGGTGACTGAACGATTCATTATCTCGTTTTTCAACCTTGATCAATCTCCATTCACCTCCTCGGTTTTACCCAATTCTGATTGTTCCGGTTTAGATCAACTGGCCCTCGGTCAGGATTGAAGTTCTCTTACAAAAATAAAAAAAAGCCAATGATCTACTCACTATGGAGCAATGGTTATTCGGGCATTTTAGCCAAACCAGTAAACGGATAGATTCATAAGAGGATACTATCCTTGATTAAGCCAGAGGGATTATACCCGCAGCGCAGCCTAACCGCAAACACATCGGAAGAGATCATTCCCGCCAAAAGGCCTGAGCATCCAACCCCAAATCGTCTCGTAGCTCTGCTGCGATCTGTTCCAATCGTGTCGAGGGCACGCATTTGGTCCCACTTTCCGCTGTTGGCCGCTCCGTGGAATAAATGTGTACCTTTTGTGGTCGTAATTCGTCCAGCGCCGCGACCCAGGCCTCATAAGCCGACCCGCGTATGTTACTGACTTCCCCATCAATCAGCGCACTTTGGATCATTAATGTGGGGAGTCTTCCCAATCCCTCAAGGATCTTCTCCAAAGTCAGCCCGCCCGTCGGACGGTTGATCGCCTTAAAAGTGGCTTCATCTCCTGCGTCTAATTTCATCATCGGTGCATCAATCAAACGCAGCGCTGCAGCAATTTCCGGGTCATAGACCCGAGAGGAATTGGAAAGGATAGCCAGTCTTGCCTCCGGTCGCAGCTTACCTTTGATCTCTTTCACACCGCGCACAATCTCTGGGAAATCAGGATGGATGGTGGATTCGCCGTTACCCGAAAAAGTCAGATAATCTATGCTGCGCGGCTTCTTCAAGGCGGCTTCCACAGCGGCAAAAACTTCCATCGGCGTCGGCAGTGCTGAACGCATTGGAGAAAGCAGGACCTCCTGCGTGCCGCCATACTGACAGTACACACAGTCAAAAGAACAGACTTTGCGATTGACCGGCATCAGGTTTATGCCCAATGACCGCCCCAGGCGTCTGGAAAGAATAGGTCCGTAGATGATGGATGATTGCAGGGAAATACCAGACATAAAAAATCCTTTGATTATGGGCAAGTTCAGGCACTAACAGCCACTAGGTAACTATTTTAACCCATTTCTTTACCAGTTCTGAATCAGTATGGGTTATGTTGAAATGAAAAAGCAGTTGAAACGAACGGCATGTATAATACGGAATATGAACAAGCAAGTGATAGGGTTTACTAAATGACTGGCCAACAGATTCTAATCGTCGATGACAAGTTCTCTGTCACACGGCTTGTGTCCGAATATTTGCAGTCCAAGGGTTTTGAGACCCTCCTCGCCTATGATGGCAAACAAGCGCTGACTGAGGCGCGCATAAATCGCCCGGACCTGATCCTGCTGGATATCATGATGCCGCATATGGATGGGTTTGAATTCATCAAAACCTATCGGAAGGAATCCAATACCCCCATCATCCTGCTGACGGCTAAAGTTGAAGAAACAGACAAAGTCGTCGGCCTCGGATTGGGTGCGGATGACTATGTCACCAAACCTTTCGGTATGGCCGAGCTTGTCGCCCGGATTGAAGCGGTTCTGCGGCGGTCCGACCCCTCTCGATTGATGGAGAGGACCCTCCATTTTGGCGAGCTCACCATCGATACCGAAAAATTCGAGGTGCGAAAAGGTGACGAAACGATCAGCCTCACACCTACAGAATTCAGTTTATTATTAAACCTAGCGAAAAATCCCGGGCGCGTTTTTACGAGGGAACAGCTCCTTTCTGAAATTCAAGGCTCTGCCTACGAATCTCTTGAAAAGACAATCAACGTCCATATCCGAAACCTCCGCGTAAAGATTGAATCCGATCCGTCGAACCCAAAATACATTCTGACGGTTTTTGGCGTCGGTTATCGGTTTGCCGAGAATGTGCCGGAATGAAATCTCTATCGATCCGCACGAAGTTCATCCTGGCTTTCCTAGTCGTCAGCCTGCTCGCGATCCTCCTGGTAGGCGCTTTTACGAGCTATGTCTCCAATCGACAGTTCAAGACGATGGTGTTGGATCGCTTTAAGAAAGAGTACACCACCACGGTTGTTAAGTATTACGAGACAACGGGCACACTTCTGGGGATCCAATTCCTATTTCGTCCCAATCCGGACAATCATGCAACAGACCCTGAGAACTTTGTTCATACGGGTATGGTTCTTGCCTTGCCAAACGGCGGCATTCTTGTTGGAGATGAAAAACATCCAACTGGTTCGTTTTTATCGGCGGACGAAATTAAAGCAGCAACAAAGATAACTTATGAAGGAAAGACCATTGCATACCTGGTCACAAATAACCCGCCTATTGTGCCCAACCTGCAGGAAACACTATTCATTGAGCGCACAAATAAGGCCATGCTATACGCGAGTCTGGTCGCTGTTGTGGTTGCTGTGGTAACAGGATTATTATTCACGCGCACGCTGCTACAACCGCTTTCAGGCTTGAGCGCAGCGATCTCCAAAATGGAACAAGGCGAATTGGAACAGGAAGTCCCCAATACCTCCAATGATGAGCTGGGCAAGGTGATTGAGGGGTTCAACCAGATGAGTACGGCCCTCACGGCTGCGAACGCACGCCGTGACCAAATGACGGCCGACATCGCTCACGAACTGCGCAGTCCATTGACGGTCATCAATGGGTACCTGGAAGCCATGCAGGATGGCTCGCTCGACGCAACCGCCGAACGGTTGTCTTTTATCCAGGAAGAAGTTAACCAGCTAAATCGGCTGGTAAGCGATCTGCGCACCCTGGCGATGGCTGATGCAGGAGAACTTGAGATACAGAAGGATAATCTTGTTATTCGTGATCTTCTTTCGCACCTTAATGACGCTTATAGGCTTCAGGCCGTTTCAAAACAAATCAACCTGAGTTTTGTTATTGAACCCGAAGATCTGACAATCTATGCAGATGAGGGACGGATCAATCAGATCCTATCCAATCTGCTTAATAACGCCCTTCGTCACACCCCCCCGGGCGGCTCAATCACCGTCAACGCCGCAGTGGAAACCGGAAACCCGGTGATCACGGTTAGTGACACTGGAGAAGGTATTCCCGCCACAGACTTGCCGCTGCTGTTTGACCGTTTTTACCGCGCTGATCCCTCCCGCCAGGCCAGCGAGGGGGAATCCGGATTAGGATTGAGCATCGTCAAAGCATTGGTGGAAGCCCATGACGGTGAAATTACCGTATCCAGCAGGATGGGTTCCGGAACGATCTTTA
>JAXHUD010000037.1:0-17236 GCA_034189815.1 Chloroflexota bacterium | reverse complement strand
GTCAAATTTAAGGGTTACTGTGGTTTCCGTCAGGGATTGCCATATCATACAAACAAAGAATTTCAGCTTTTTTTCTCATTGCGAATATTTACAATAACATCCTAACCTTGTAAACCGAGTAACTGAATAATATAGTCCACACATTACTTTCATCATTCTGGATGTAACCGGTAAAAAATTAAAAAGTCAAACCGGGTGCCCCGTCCTCACCACTTTAAAGAGTTTAAGAAAAGAGCTGCTCCGTTTGAAGCAGCTCTTTAGCTAATCCTCTTTAAACTAATTTAGAAAAGGTGGAATGCTGCGATAATTGGCGCAAAGAGCGAGGACACCAGCGACATTACCGTGATCAGCGTATTGAGCGAGGGACCGGCCGTATCCTTGAAGGGGTCGCCGACCGTATCGCCAACAACGCTGGCTTTGTGGGCTTCCGAACCAGGGCCGCCGAACTGACCGGTTTCAATGAACTTCTTGGCGTTATCCCAAAGACCGCCGGAATTTGCCATCAAAAGAGCGAAGATCACACCGGTGAAAATCGCACCGCCGAGGAAGCCGCCCAGGGCATTGGGGCCCAGGAGGAAGCCGACCAGCAAGGGCAGGCCAACGGCCAATAAAGCGGGCATAATCAGGGATGTCAACGCACCTTGCGCCGCCAGACGCACACAGGTCGCGTAGTCGGGTTTTACGGTCCCTTGCAAAATGCCCGGTTCCTCACGGAATTGACGGCGGATTTCTTCGATCATATCAAATGCGTTATGCGTCACCGAAAGCATGGTCAGCGCCGAGAACAGCGGGGGCGTCATCGCCCCAAGGAACACACCTGCGACCACAATCGGCTCCCTCAGGCTCATATTGACTTCTGCACCGCTGGCAGTCACCACTTCAGCATAGGCTGCGAATAAGGCCAGCACCGTCAGAGCGGCTGCGCTGATGCTGAAGCCTTTGGTGATCGCTTTAGCTGTGTTGCCGGCCGCGTCAAGGGTGTCGGCCGTGGCAATCACATCAGAACCCATGCCAGCCATTTCAGCGATACCACGGGCATTGTCCACGATCGGGCCGTAAGCATCAGCGGAGACAATCATGCCGCTGATGGCAAGCATCCCCACGGCACTGATGCCGATCCCATAGATACCGGGCAAACCCGCGTTTTCTGCCAGATGGAAAGATAAAAGCGTTGCGACAGCAATCCCAATCACCGACGGGACAATGCTGATTAAGCCGTAACTAAAACCGGTGATGATGTTGATCGCTGCACCGGAATCTGACACCCTGGCGGTTTCATGAACGGGTTTACGATCCTCAGAAGTGAAGTAGTCTGAGGTGAAGCCAACGATCACACCTGTGACCAAACCCGTCAGAGTCGCCCAAAGCACGCCGATGTTGATCTCGCTGAGCAATACAAGCCCCGCCACCATAGCAGCAAAGATCACCGTTGTAATGATCGTACCGAAATTCAACGCCGGTCCAGGTTTGCCATTTTTACCGACCCGGACGAATTGGATGCCGAGGAGTGAGGCAAATATACCTAATGTGCAAAGGATCAGAGGCAGCACCACGTAGGTTGTGTCCATCGTGCGGGATGCAGCTGCCAGCAGCATAACGGCGACCGCAGATGCGACATAGGAGTCGAAGATATCCGCACCCATGCCGGCGACGTCGCCGACGTTGTCGCCAACGTTATCTGCAACAACAGCGGGGTTGCGGGGGTCATCTTCTGGGATACCGACCTCGACCTTACCAACCAGGTCAGCTGCGATGTCAGCCGTTTTGGTGTAGATCCCGCCGCCCGCCTTGGCCAACAGGGCCAGGGCCGAAGCGCCAAAGCTGAAGCCCAGAACCGTATCGGCGCTGCCGGTGATGATGTAAATAATACTCATACCCAAAACCGCCAAGCCCACCATTGCGAGCCCCATCACGGAACCGGCGTAGAAGGACAAGCGGAAGGCCTTGTTGAGCGAGTCGTTTGCTGCTGTCGCAGTTCGAACATTCGCTTCAACCGCGATCCCCATGCCCATGTAACCAGCGACAGCTGAGCAAAGTGCGCCGCCGATAAAGGCGAGCGCCATGCCAATGCCATTGCCAGGAACAATTTGCGCGCCGCCGGTAGCAAGTTCACCAAGATCAAAGCTAAAGACGATTGCGATAATAAAACCTAGCACAATAGCGACAATTGAGAGCGCGATATAAAGCCGCTTTAAATAAGTCTGAGCACCTTCTCTGATCCAGCCAGCAACTTCCTGGGCCTTTTCAGTCCCGGGGTCTTGTCGTTTGACCCAGAAAAAAAGATATACGGCAACCCCAATTGAAAGCAGGCTCGCCGCAATACTAATATAAAGCCAAGTCGTATTTTGCATGTTCTTCTCCTAAGGTTTGAATTTAAAAAATCAATGCCGTTTGGGGTTGATCAGGTCTACATATTTGCCGACCGCCACCAACGGTAGTTGTTTTCCCGAAGTTCGTCTTTTGACGGCATTGGGTAGTAGAGCAACTTGAACCCATTACCGACGTAGAAACCATTCTTCACCGTGCGGTAGGCGAAGGTCGCGGGGTTCACCCGGTCCACCATCTTGGTGGCGACAGGCTTCGTCTTCAAATCTTTTAGTACACCGCGCAAGTGGTCCATGTTCGGATATGGCAGGTCACCCACCTCACCCATCTCCGGATCCACAGCCAGCTCATCGAGCCGAAGTTCAGCGAAGGCAATGGCAGGGAGCGTCACGAGAGATGTGGGGTTCTTAACGATCAGATCATAGAAATCCAGCGGGTTTAACCGGCTGGCGACCAGTGGGGATACCGGGGCGATTTCCTTATACAAATGTAGGCCATCCTCCAATTCAGGGATCACGTCGGTCGGTTCGAGGCCAATCGTGCGGCCGTCCTGCGTCACCAGGTAAAGCTTACCCAGTGACGAATTGTCAATGTGTTCCAAAACCCGGTAGACGGAAATGTAGATGGATTGTTTGGGCGAGCCGTCTTCGTGAGGAACACAGCGGGAGATCCCTTCCTGAATCCGGAAATACTTATTCCGAAACTTGGGATCAACCTCAAAAAAAATCGCCTGACCGCTTGATTTTTTCTCAGTGCCCACAGCGTAGTAACTTCCAAACTCTTCTGGTGTGAGCATCGAGGCAATCAGCGCCTCAGGCACAAGGGATAGATAAAGATGAACGGTCACGGTTACCTCCTAGTTAGAGCCTTCCGGTGGATAGGTGTCTAGACCTCTTCCTTTTACGAGATCAATTATACCATTGAACAATTTTTCGGCGAAATATTGCTAATCTTAAAAAGTCAAGTCCCCACCTTAAAGAATGTAGGGACTTGAAAGGAGAAGAAAAAGATGAATAAGCAGCCTAACCCAAGCTCACCTGGGGCAAATTTTGTTTGATTTCCTCTGATGTTATATTCAAAGCGTCGTCCACGATTTGTCCCTGGTTATAGGCGTCGTATGCGGAGAGGTCAAGCAGCCCATGCCCGGAAAGATTGAATAGAATCACCCGTTTCTCGCCCTTGCGCTTGGCGTCCAGGGCTTCATCAATCGCTGCCCGGATAGCGTGTGCTGATTCGGGTGCAGGGATGATCGCTTCAGCCTGGGCGAACTGGATCGCGGCCTCGAAGGTCTCAGGCTGGGCGACGGATATGGCGTCAATATAACCAGCGTCATAGAGCGCACAAATTTGGGGTGACATGCCGTGATACCGCAGACCACCCGCATGGATTGAAGCGGGGACGAAATCATGCCCGAGGGTATACATCTTCATGATCGGCGCCATTTTGGCCGTATCTCCGAAGTCAAAAGCATAAACGCCTTTTGTGAGAGAGGGCGTGGCTTTAGGTTCCACTGCCAGCAGGCGGGTATTCTGACCACCGGTCAGGTTCTGCTGCAGGAATGGGAAAGCGATCCCGCCAAAGTTGGACCCGCCGCCCACGCATCCGATCACCACATCCGGATATTCGCCAGCCAGGTCCATCTGTTTGAGAGCCTCCTGGCCGATCACGGTCTGGTGAAGCAGCACGTGGTTCAACACCGACCCCAAGCTGTATTTCTTGGCGCCTGCTGAGTTAACCGCTACTTCAACAGCCTCAGAGATTGCAATGCCCAACGTCCCCGGGCTATCCGGATGTTCAGCTAACAGATTACGGCCGTATTCCGTGCGATTCGTGGGGCTGGCAAACACATCCGCGCCATAGCTCTGCATAATAATCCGGCGGTAGGGTTTCTGGTTATAAGACACCTTCACCATAAACACTTCAAGATCCATATCGAAGAAATTGCACGCCATCGCCAGCGCGGACCCCCACTGACCCGCCCCGGTTTCAGTGGTCAGGGAGCGAGTGCCGTCCAGCTTATTAAAATAGGCTTGGGCGACCGCAGTGTTGCATTTATGACTGCCAGAGATCGACGCACCCTCATTTTTGTAATAAATGTGGGCGGGTGTGTCCAACATCTTCTCCAACCGCCGCGCCCGGATCAGAGGCGTCGGCCGCCAGAGCTTATAAATCTCCCTCACTTCCTCCGGAATATCAATATAACGGTCCGTGCTGACTTCCTGCATAATCAACGACATCGGGAAGAGCACGTTCAGGAATTCCGGCGTGACCGGATCCATGGTTTGCGGATTTAGCACCGGCGCTGGTTCAACCGGCATATCCGCATTGATGTTGTACCATTGCGTCGGTATATCGTTCTCACTCATCAGGATCTTATATTGATCGTTCAACATTGTTTACCTCCAGGTTGTCTAATTGATGGATGTTTGCCAGAGTAATGGGGTGCAGAAACAAAAAACGCTCATCCCATAAATGGGACGAACGTTAGTCCGTGGTGCCACCCAGTTTAGGCATCCCTTTAATTAAAAAACCCGTTGATGATGCAACGGGGAAAGGCCAGCCTCACTCATTACTCAGGTACGGCAGAAATCTGCATATACCCTTCACCCTGATAACGGCGGTGTGTCCGTTTGGTGCTAGTCGGCGATCCAACCTTTCGCATCAAAAACTCCGAGACCCATTCGACCTGATCGTGCATGCGACATTTTCACCTACAGCCGCTCTCTGTGACGCCGTATCAAAGTCTACTATTCCTCATCAACGTCTTTTCTATTCGGATGTTGTCATTATTATAAGCATGTCCCAAATTTTGTCAAGCGAGTTTACGGCTTTGACTTACCGAACGGGCTTGACAAACAAATCAAAGGTCCCGTAGCGGAGGCGTTGGTACTCTTGACTATACGCATCAATTTCCGAGGAAGTGCATCCCTCACAAATAATCGCTTTCGGCTCAAAATTGGGATCCAAATACTTCGCTGAAGCAGGATCGCTGGTTAGCCAATCAATCCGCAACGCATCATCCGGTGCGCCCAGCATGGCCCAAAGCGGATATTCCTCGCTTTGAGCTGTCAGGTTCAACCCCACCTGCCTAAAACCCCGGGCATTCAACGCATCCGTCATTGCCTTATACACCGGGTAATCATCCGAATTGGCGGCAAAATAAAGCAATTCCCGTCTTTCAGAGAACACACTCACAGGGTAGGTCCGCGCCGGATCGGGGAAGACCGGCCGCTCTTGCGTCTGAAAGAGCCAGGGAATGGCATAGGCCAGAAATAAGGCTGCCACGACCGTCTGGACCTGGAATTGTTCTAATTTATCCAGGATGAAAGCCACCATCGGTGCGAACAGGAAAAAGAACGGCAGTTGTAAAAGCCCCCCACTGGGCTGCCACTTCAAAAGATAGCAGAATAATAATAACGAAAAGAAGATGGCGCCGGCATAAACCAGGACCTGGGCATCCTGCTTACCAAGGACGACCATGCCTACAACGCCGACAAAACAAAAAATAAACACAACCGAATGCAAGGGGTTGCCACTCGTCCGCTCAGACGTATTCATTTCGGTGATCTCAAACCCGCCGCCCAGGGTGGTACGCGGGTCATCCACGGAAAGATCCAGCCGGTTGTGCAGCTTCAGTAAACTCGCCGACATCCAGGAATCGGCACGCGGTAAAGGGAAATCGGCATGCAGCGAGGCATTCCGAGTGATATTAGAGACCAACACTCGCCAGTTGCGAATCTCATTGGTTTGGCCAGCCAGTTCCGCTGGGCGATAGAACTGTCCATAATCTCGATGGTTTCGCAGGAAATAGCCTCCGTTGATCAAACCAAGGATCGCAAAAGCCGTCAGAGCCCAAAGCAGCATTCGCCCCATTCCCAACCGCTGGCGCAAAATCACGACGGCATAAAGCGCAAAAGGCCAAAGAAAGATAAAGACCGTCGCTTTCGTGACCACCCCCAACCCGGCGGCAAGCGCAGCAAGCACAAGGATGAGGGGCTTCTGGTTCTTCCGAGCATAGTAGAACAGCATCAGCACCGCACTGAGCACCCAAAAACTAACCACCACATCGTTTGTTGAACTCGTCGCCTGGGTGATTGCAACGGGCAGTGTCGCAGCGAAGACCGCCGACATCCGCTGCCCATTCACCTTAGCGCCTAACACCTCCGCCAGGCTGGCCGCCGCCGCCACGGACGCAGTAAAGGCAATCCAGGCAACCATGTTCGCCCCGCGGTCCGATCCGGAAAGGACATAGAAGTTCAACTGCATGATTTCCGCCCCCGGGGCATTGCTGTTCTGCGTTTCGATCTCGGTTGCGTAATGCGACAGGCTTTGGTTCTGCGCCCAATGAGCCACGCGGCTCATATCTGAGACCATCGCATCGTTTGAATTCGGCGGAGAAACAAAAGCCACAACAGCCGTTGTCACCAGGATCAGAATCACAAAGAAATCCAGGATCATCCCGCCCCAGGAATCGCGCCGGTATACGATCGGCAGGCGCAGCACCTTCCCTTTTTTCAGCCAGATCCAGATCCATACGATTCCAAATAATATCGGCAACACCCACATGATCACCAGAGCTGGCCTACTGATCAAGGTGAACCAACCTAAGACCTCCGTTCCCAGGACCATATATGTCGCCCAAATAATAGCGGTCTGCACCAGCGCCATGCGCCAATTGGGTTCACGTTCGCTGTTGCCAACGATGATCCATAAAATTAAGAACGAGAGAAAAACGAGAAACGACATCAATACTCCAGGATTGCCAATTGAGATGGTTCAGAATGCGCATGGAATTGCTTCGCCATATACAATCTCCCGAAATAATTCAGCCCTTTTTGGGGGTCAATGCAAAGTAATAATTAATCAGGAGCGGAGAGATTAAGTTGCCCGCAGGGCGTCAAAGTATTGCTTTTGGATATCCTCCCAGCCATCATTATCAGGTATATCCATAAAAGAAGCCAGCGCGGGGTAAATGGCTCTGATCGCTTCTGCTATCCTTAACGCGACCAACCGGATGGAAAAGTGAGCATTTTCAGCCGACCGGAGCCTACAGAAGTGGAAAGCCTGACGCAGGTTCATGGTGAAGAGGACCCGGCGGCGATAACCATTAGGAACGATGTAACTGGCAGCGTCCGGGTTGATTTCAAGAAGCTGCCTGTAAAGGTCCCTGGCCTGGCGCATCGCCGCCAGGTAATCCTTACCGCAGCCTGACTCGCTGATCCCACGGGGAACTGCAAAGCCCAAGGTCGTTGTCAACGGCTGGACTGTTTGGGTCATCATCCGGTGCCGTTTAAACTCAAAATAAGCGCCCTGATCCATCACAACTTCAAAGGTCATTGAGGCATATTCAAACTCACGCAGGGGTTGGTCAAATACACCCCTGTTCTCCATCAAATCACGGACCAGCGCCTCACGTTCTGCGGCGGTCATACCTCGAACAGCTTTGAGACAGCTTTCAAATGCCTGATCTCGTCCAAAGCGGAACAAAATCGCTGCCAGGATGTGGTCTTCTCCATCCGGAACGTATGATATCAACCTAAAATCCGTTACTTCCCCTATTGGGACCTCTGCGGCAGCTTCTCGCATCTTTTCCCGGGCGCCGGTCAGGTAGGCATTACAACCCGCATATTTAATCAGAGTCGGGGCTTCATCTTTACCAACTTCAAGGACGCGCTCGCCAATCTGCCGGACCTCAGTCAGGGGCGAACTGAGCATCTTACAGATCGCATATTCCAGCGCACGCGCGTTGATCGTGACACCCACGTTCGCCAGAGAGGCCGCCGGCAGCAAGAATCGGCAGATATCCACGGCTGCAGGTTGGATCCGTCGCTCAACAGCGCGGTCCGATTCACCTTCCTGCTGCGGTTGCGTTTCACGCAGCCAATCCTGGACCTTTGGGATACAGCGTTCGTAGGCGTTAAAAAGGCGTTCGCAGGTCTCCCGATAAGCTTCCTCAAGCAGACCGCCAGTAATTTCATCCGGGATAAAAAAGGCATCTGTGTCCCACTGTTGGTAACGCGTGGACTTCTCCGTATAGGAAGCCAGCCGGTTGCCCTCAATTGTTTCTATAGCAAGTCGGGAGACATTCTCCAGGGCGAGGTGCAGTACAGCGTGTTCCGCCACGGAAGCGTGCCCATACCCTACCACCCATTTCTCATGGAACTTTGCAGAGCGCTCATCGGTGAGCTCCGCAGCGATTTCATCAAAGGCCTTGGGAGAGCGGGACGTTTTCGCAAACGTCACCGCGATGGTTTCGGGACTGAGGTCCTTGGGGCTGAGCAGATATATCCGTCTAGGTTTCGTCATGGCTGAAGAACCTTCGGGCCGTGGCTTTATCACGTTCAATTTGAGCGATCAACGCATCAACACCGTTGAATTTATGCTCATCTCTGATCTTCTTAATGAATTGTAGTTCGAGTTGTTCTCCATAGATGTTACCATCAAAATCGAGGATATGGGTTTCGATATTGGGTTTGTCCTGGTCCTCAAAGGTGGGACGATAACCTACATTGGTCACCCCCAAATAGGTCTTGCCTAAAACGGTCGGGCGAGTCGCATACACCCCGACAGCAGGCAGCATTTTAAGCGGCCAATGCGCCAGATTGGCGGTCGGGATTCCAATCCGGGAACCGCGGTCTGAACCATGCGTCACTTCACCTGCAACCGTATATGGCCGGCCCAACATCGTCTGCGCCAGCCGGACATCCCCTTCGTCCAGTGCCTGGCGGATTCGGGTTGAAGAAATCTCCTCACCCGCAAACCGAATCGCATCTATCACCTCGACAGAGAACCCCATTTCTTTGCCCATTGCTTTAATCACCGGGACGGTACCCTGGCGGTCTTTGCCCAATGCAAAATCATATCCGACCATCAATGTCCCCAGCCCCAACTTCTCCTTGAGAGCTGAGAGGAAGGTTTCGGGCAGTAAGTCGGCGAACTCACGATCGAATTGGAATGTAATCACCTTATCCACACCCAATCCTAGCAGGATCGCCTCTTTTTCAGCTGGCGTGGTCAAGTAAAAGGGGCGTTTCGCCCCGCCGAAAAACTCAACTGGATTTGGAAAAAAAGTGATAACTAAGACGGGTCTGCCTTTTTCCTTCCCCGCTGTGACGACATCAGAGATGATCGCCTGGTGGCCGCGGTGCACGCCATCAAAATTGCCGACCGTGATGCAGGATTGACTGAAGGAATGCGGCTGTAAATCAACAAACGGAATGATATTGGTTAAGGGTTCAACACGATCCGGCATGGCCCGGCCTTTCGTATTCATAAAAAGCGCCCTCCCTCAAATAAATGAAGAAAGGGCGAATATGTCAGAATTATATTTGTATCAGACAGATCAGGAAAAGAAAACCTTCCTGGGCTGCCATTCTTTATCCTCCGGTATGTATTCCATCAACGCCACCAACTCCCCTTGCTGGCTGATCGCCCTTACCCAATTATCCGGGTTCTCCGGGGCTTCTTCCACCGGGACGCGATGGCCATGGCGAACGAGGTCAACCTCCTCAAAGGTCAACTCTCTTGAAGGCCAATCGTTCAGCGCCTCTGCTGCGGGGATCAGATATTTATACCAATCACCGTTCTCAAAGGCTTCCTGAAGTTTCCGTAATTGAACGGCGTCACGCAACGCAAACTCACCGCTTTTGGTCCGGCGCAAGCCGACCAATTGGCCGCCGCAGCCCAAAACCTCACCAAGATCGTTCGCCAACGAGCGCACATATGTGCCCGAAGAGCAGTAAACGTCGATGATCGCCTCTGGTGTATCCCAATCCAGCAGCTCAAGGTGGTAAACATCGATTTCTTTGGCTTCCAGTTCCACCTCTTCGCCTTTGCGAGCCAGTTCGTATGCTTTTTGTCCATTGATCTTCTTGGCGGAATAGGCCGGAGGCATCTGTTCAACCGTCCCCTCAAAATGAGTTAAGGCCTCTTCAATTTGATCCTGGGTAATTTCCACGGGTGACCGCCGGATGACTTCACCATCAGCGTCATACGTATCCGTGCTTTCGCCCAGGCGAATGATTGCTTGATAGCGTTTATCCGAAGCAGAGACAAATTCACTCAGCCGGACAGCCGGGCCCACCAATACAACCAGGACGCCAGATGCGCGTGGATCGAGTGTGCCGGTATGCCCGGCTCGGCGGATGCCCGTTCCCCGCCGGACAATCTGCACCACATCATGGGAGGTCATACCAACTGGTTTATCAATAACCAGTACCCCTGAGATAGCATTCTTTACATTAAATTCTTGTTCGCTCATATTAATCCAAACTCCCCTAGGGTATGATTACCTACTCCTCTTCTTTTGTATTGAACTCAACTAATAATTTACGTGTTTCATCTATAACCCGCCCCCTCACCTCTTGCAGGCTGCCTTCAATATCCGCGCCCGCTGCGGCGGCATGCCCCCCACCGCCAAACTTAAAAGCGATGCCGGAGACATCCAAACCGGGTTTTGCCCTCCAACTTACTTTAATTTTGTTCTGCTTTTGCTCGATGAAAATGATTGCTATTTTGGCTTCTCGCACCGAAGATAACACGTTTACCAAGTCTGCATCATCATTTCCAGCATACCCTATTTCCTCGCGGTCAGCAAGGGTTAAGTTTGTAAAAACGAGACCTTCTTCGTATTCCAACCGGCGAAGCCCCGCGCCCCAATATTTGGCGGCGACGAAAGGCATGATGACCAATTCCTCCCGATAGATATACGAAAGATCAGCGCCCAGATCCATCAGGGCAGCTGCTCGGCGCATCAACCCTGAATCGACGTTGGGCGTGCGAAAACCGATCGTGTCACCGACAATACCTGAGAGCAAACAAGCCGCTACTTCCGGGTTGAACGCCAGGCCCCAGGCCGGTAGGTGGTCATAAAGAATCGCGGCCGTTGCCGCCTGCCCGGATTCCACAATATTGAAATCAGCAAAATTAAGGTTGGTTTTGTGATGGTCCACTACCAGGTCCGGCTTGCCGTAGCCATCCAGTGCCTTCCCCACTCGGTCTGGATCGGAGCTATCCACCACGATGACCATATCAAACTGGCCCTCGGCTTTACGGGTTATCTTCTCAGCTCCCGGGAGGTACAGGAAATTATCTGAACCGTCCTGGAGCACCATCTGGACGTCTTTCCCAGCGGCTTCCAGCGCGAGGCCGAACCCCAAAAGCGAGCCTGCGGCGTCAGCGTCAGGTCGGACATGGGAAGCAAGCAGGAAACGATCACTTTCTGCAATGCGAGCTTTAATCTTCTGATCTATTTCTTTCATCTTCACTTTCCTCTGCACCGTCTTTTTCCGAAGCCGCGCCCTCTCCGCGAACCTCACGTTCTTCCTGGATCTCAGCGATCAGAGCCTCAATCCTGTCCGCTTTTTCCGGTGTCTCATCCCAAAAGAAGCGTAATTTTGGCATAACGCGCAATTTCACTTCCTGGCTCAAGGTATAGCGGATAAAACCAGCGGCGTTCCGCAGCCCTTCCAGGATCTCTTCTGCTCGTTCCTCACCTTCCAGTGCGGATATGTAGATATTCGCGTAATCCAACTCACGATCCACGGAGACATCTGTGACATAGGCCCCTTCAACCCGGGGATCATTTACCTTGGTCTCAAGGATCAAAGTCACCACGCGCTGGACCTGATCATTTATTCTTTTCAATCGAATACCTGAAGGCATATTCTTTTCCTCCTCCAGTCGCCTATATTGCTTGCTGTTCGATGACGTAGCATTCCAACAAGTCACCTTCTTTGAAATCGGCAAAGCCTTTCAGCGCAACACCGCACTCAAAGCCTTCCCGCACCTCACGGACATCCTCTTTACCGCGTTTGAGGGAGCCGATATTTCCTTCGAAGACAATCTCTTTGCCTCGCAGGACGCGAACCCTGCCATTTCGGCGTAATTCCCCGTCAATCACCCGGCAGCCGGCCGCTTTGCTGAACCTGGAAACTTTGAAGACCGCCAGGACTTTGGCCCTGCCAACCGTCTTTTCCACCATTTCAGGTTCCAGCATACCCTTGATCGCCTTTTCGACGTCTTCCGTCAGGCGATAGATGATCGTATACAAACGGATTGAGACACCTTCTTTTTCAGCCAAGCGCTCGGCGGCGTTATCCGCTTCGACAGCAAAACCAATCACGATTGCATCCGAAGCTGCCGCCAACATAACATCGCTCTCGGTGATATTACCGGTTTCCTCCTGCAGAATATTAATAGAAACTTCCGGTTCTTTCTCACCCAATTCCTTTAGAGAATTGACGATCGGTTCGAGAGAGCCCTGGACATCGGCCCTAACAACCAGGCGCAGTTCCTGCTCTTCGCCAGCCTGAAGTTGTGCATAAAGGTCTTCCAGGGTTGCCTTATGAACCGCAGGCCCTGTTTGTTCATGACTTTCAATCTCGTCCACAATCGCCCGGGCTACTTTCTCCGATTCCACCACACGGAAGAGGTCTCCCGCATGGGGAACATCGTTCAGGCCCATTATCGCAATCGGTGTGGAGGGGCCGGCAGCCTCAATGCGATTACCGCGGTAATCAAACATAGCCTTGATGCGACCATAAGCCTTACCGGCCAGGATCGTATCGCCTACTTCCACGGTACCATTCTGCAAAAGCAGGGTCGCCATCGTGCCGCGGAACTTGTCCAATTCGGCTTCCACGACCGTCCCCAGCGGTTCACCCTCCGGGTTAGCTTCAATGCTCTTGTTGTCCGCGACCAGCAAGATCGCCTCCAACAGATCATCCAGGCCTTCCTTATTCTTGGCGGAAACAGGGACGACGATCGTATCGCCATCCCAATCGTCTGGGACGAGATCAATTTCTGCAAGTTGTCGTTTGACATTATCGGGGTTTGCCGCGGGCAAGTCCATCTTATTCATCGCAACCACAATCGGCACCTGAGCGGCTTTGGCGTGGCTGGCAGCCTCACGCGTCTGCGGCATCACACCGTCATCCGCGGCCACCACGAGCACGACAATATCCGCGCCCTGCGCACCGCGCGCCCGCATAGACGTGAAAGCAGCATGGCCGGGTGTATCCAGGAACGTGATCTTGCGGTCGTTGTGTTCAATCTGATATGCGCCGATATGCTGGGTAATCCCGCCCTCTTCACCGCCGGCGACGTTGGTTTCCCGAATGGCATCCAAAAGTGAGGTCTTGCCATGGTCAACATGGCCCAACATCGTCACGACTGGTGGACGGGCCTGGAGGTCCTTTTCGTCCTCGTCAGCGATCATCCGCCGCCAGAGGGGCACCTCGCCCATTTCTTCGAGTTGGTCTTCTTCCAATTGTTCCAGTTCCGGCTCGAACCCCAACTCGCTGGCCACAACCGCGGCCGTGTCGAAGTCCACCGTCTGGTTAATACTGGCCATAACACCATTGGCCATCAAAACTTTGATGACATCAATAGGGCTGGCACTCAACTCATCAGCCAGGTCTCTTACACTGATATTAATAGGTAGAATAATTTGTTTATTGTCGTTATCGCTCACACAACACCTCCATAGAATGATTCCCCTCCCCTGAAAGAGCCTCTCGGCCCCTCAAGGTCTGTTTGAATATTTGACTGCTGAGGAGCGATCAGATGATCTTTAACTCATCTTGACAATCCCTTTGCCTTTTTGGGATCTGGTTCCGGCTCAGGAATATGTGTCTGCATGTACTCAAGCAGCCCTTGTTTTTCCTGTTCGATCAACTCAGTCCGCAATGCATGGTCAAGTGCGCTGGAAATCCCACGCTGCCAGCAAGACCGCTGGTCGTGTAAATAAGCGCCACGACCGTGAGCTTTCCCGGTGGGATCAACCACGACACCCTCCGGCCCTTTTACGATCCTGATCAAGGTACGCTTTGGCAAGACTTCCCGGCATCCCACACAGGTCCGCCTGGGGATATGCTTGCCGCGACGTTTGGTTTTCTTGACCATCTAATCGCTTCTCATCTACTGGTTACCAATCTTCCCATTCATCTTGCTCGTTAAAGTTGGTACGCCGTTTCTTGCGTTTCTTTTTCGTCGGTTTCTGAGGCTCATCCTTATCGGCAACCTCGGGTTTTGGACGTTCATCCCGATAATAACCAAATTTCCGAGCGTCATAGGAGAAGAGCTTATCGAATTCATTCTCTTCTTCCTCATCTTCGGTTTCAGACTTAGCAGGAGCAGGCTTGGCCGGGGCTTTCTTTTCTTCCGGCGCCGGTTCAGGCGCTTCTTCCTCGGCTGCCTCTTCAATTTCTTCTTCGACGGCTTCAGCTTCAGCGATTTGTTCTTCAACCACTTCTTCCTCAGCCTCTTCAGCTTCGGCGACCGCTTCAGCAACAGATACGGCTTCCACAGCCGCTTCCGCAGGTGCGGACTCGAGGCTTTCTTCCGCTGCAGCGGCAGCGGCGGCAGCCTGTTCTTCCGGTGTCACCCGAAGGCCATCTGTCAGTTCCCTGATCTCTTCAAAGGATTTCGGGCCGATACCATTCAATGCCAAAATCTTGTCAGAGTCCAGGCGCATCTGTAAAACCAGACCACCCAGGGTTTCAATCCCCGCTTCCTGAAGGATGTAGAGCAAGTGCTCTTTCAGGTCTACGTCCAAAATATCGATCTCGAACGTCAGCTCCGGTACGGTTGCCCGGGCTTCTTCAAAGCGCCGCTTTTCTGCCAGATCTTCCTCACGGCGTTTCTTTTCAACCCGCCGCTCAACCCGGTCCACAAAGCTGCTCATGAAGCTGTAATCTTCAGGAGGCAATGGACGTCCTTCAGCTTTCTTTTCGAGCATGCCGCTGATTTTTTCCATCGCTTCGGTTTCGCGTTCGGCCATTTCCTGATAGGCTTCGTTCTCCTGAAGCTTTTTCAGCGATTCGCCAGCTGCTTCCACCAGGCTCTTGATATCAATCCGCCAGCCGGTCAGTTTGGCTGCCAGGCGTGCGTTTTGCCCATCCCGGCCAATCGCCAGGGAGAGTTGATCTTCGGGGACAACGACCGTAGCCGTCTTGCCGGTTTCTTCCGATTCTGACAGATAAACGCCGAGCACCCGTGCGGGGCTGATCGCTTTGGAAATGAAGGCGGATGTGTCGCTGCTCCATTCTATTACGTCAATTTTCTCGTCGTTCAATTCGCGCACAATCGCCTGGATGCGGACACCGCGGACACCGACACAGGCGCCCACCGGGTCAATGCCCTGCTGGGTCGCCGAGACGGCCACCTTGGCGCGCTGGCCCGGCTCACGAGCGATTGAACGGATTTCAACCACGCCGTGATAGATCTCAGGCACCTCGTTCTCCAACAAACGGCGCAGGAACTTCCGGTGCGCCCGGGAGAGGAAGATCTGAGGTCCGCGGCTGGTTTCTTTGACATCATAGATCAAAGTCCGAATACGGTCATGGACCCGCAGGCGTTCTCGCGGGATCATATCTTTGCGCAGCATGAGACCCTCGGCCTTTTTATCCAGGCCAACTGTCACACCGCGACCGCTGACCGCCTGCACGATACCGCTGACGATCTCACCCACCTGTTTCTCAAAATATTCAAATTGGATCTCGCGTTCGGCTTCTCGGATCCGTTGCTGAATCACCTGGCGAGCTGTTTGCGCAGCCACCCGGCCAAAATCGTCCGGGGTGGATTCGACCACCACCATATCGCCGAGTTCGGCCTCGGGTTCAACTTCGCGCGCCTCGCTGAGCAGGACTTCGGTCCGTTCATCCTGAACGTCCTCGACGACCTCTTTTTCAGCGAAAATCAGCACGTCGCCGGTTTCCATATCAACTTTTGATTCAACCAGCTGGGCATTGGAGGCGTTCACCGCTCTGCGATAGGCAGAGACCATGGCAGACTCGAGCGCATCCAGGATGATCTCCTTGGAAAGCTGTCGATCTTCAACGACCTCATTAAATGCCAGTGCGAATTCACTCTTCATGGTTCCACTTACTCCATCAAATATCGTGCATGATACACAGAAAAGTGGGGGACACCCACTTTTCGACGTAAAGGGTATGAAAGATAAACCCTAAGGTTCATCAACTCATCAGTGATTCTAGCACAAAGTACAAACAGGTGCAAGGATTTTTAGCCTGCGGCAACCCCTAAAACAAGCCTTTCTGACGGGTTTCGCCAGGTCAGCATCACCATAAAAACGATAACACTGACCTGCGTGAATCCCTGGCACCAGCAAGCTGCTGGATCACTGATTTCAAACTAGTCAACATCCACCAGGACTGCTCTGACAATCAGGCGATATTGATAGACATTGCTTTCTTCATCGAAGCCCCTGCAGGTCAACAGGTTCAGCCAGGCGTAATCTTCCTCGCGCTCGATCAGGCTCATATCGTCCGGTTGGACGGTGTGTCTGGAGCGCACTTCGAACACATATGATGCGCCATTCAGGTGCACGATCACTTTATCACCCCATTGAAGCTCGTTCAGGTCCACGAAGGGGCCGGACTGATCGAAGGCATCCCAAACATGGGCGGTCACGACTGCGTTGCCGGGCCTGGTTGGGAATGTTGTCCCTTCGAGCCAGCCAGCGGCGTCATCCAGCCAGGTGACATCCCAGCCGTAGTTCGACTTCGGTACGCCGAGCACATCAACGCTCACGCCCAGACTGGGGATTTCAAGCCAGAAGTCGGAGTAAGCCGTATAGGACTTATCAAGCGATTGCGGCGGCAGACTCGTGATCTGGTTCGGCGCAAAGCCGGTGGCCGGTAAGGATTCAACCTTTTCGGGCTCCGGGCGCTCTACAATCGCCTCATCCGTACTGGAAACGGGATTTTCATCGGGGTCGTACCCCATCGCCGTCGCCACATTTTGGATAAACTTGGCATCCAGGTCCGCCTGAGTGATCGTGTAGGTATATTTGTAGGTTTTGCTTTCACCAGGTTCCAAGCTATCGATCGGCCCGTAATTCAAACTGAAGAGCGGGTCGGTGACCGTGATGTCGTAGAGTGTGTAGATG
>JAXHUD010000036.1:14550-17322 GCA_034189815.1 Chloroflexota bacterium | reverse complement strand
AACAATGTCGTTGATCCCAATGTGACGAGTGACGATAAGCTTTGGGCCTTACTCTCATACCTCTTTACTCCGCTGATCCCCATCATCCTACTGTTGCTGGAAGATAAAAAGGATCGACCCTTCCTAAAGGCACACTATCCACAAGCCCTTGCCTGGGGTGTTGTATTAATCGTGATCTCGTTGATCCCGATCCTGGGTTGGCTCGTTGCCTTCGTCGGGTTTATCATGAACATCATCTGGGGCATCCAAGCCTTCAACGGTCAATATGTCAAGATCCCCGTGCTCACCGATTTCGTCGCCAAACAAGGTTGGTCGAACTAATCCAAACTAGAATTTTATTTCAATACTGCCCTCGGTTGAGGGCAGTATTTGTTTTTTAGTGCAACTTTTCAAGAATTTATCCGTAGATTAAAATAGAAAGTGAAAGCGAATAAATAATAAATTTCGTCCCGTTCTATTTGAAAGGAATGTCTATGCCCACCGAGAAAGCATCCAACCAGGAAGTGAATAAACCGGAATCATCCGTTGAACCCATTCCCAATCCCTCGCCGAAGCCATCGGAAAAAGAGACACCAGCCCCCGAACCGCAAACAGCTCAACCCGAGTTGGAAGGGGTCCTTCCGGGCCAGGTCTTACCGCACGAAGAACGCACCTGGGCCATGCTCGCACACCTAAGCGTGCTGCTGAATTTGTTCACAGGCTTCCTTGGCGGGGCTGCGGCCTTCGTGATTTACCTCGTCTACAAAGACCGCTCGCGCCTGATCGCTTATCACGCGATGCAATCCTTCATCTTCCAGGCCATCACCTGGCTGGGCGCCGGCCTTGTTTCCGGCTTGCTGATCTCCGTAGGGAGTTTGCTTGGTTTCCTCATCATCCCCCTGCTCTGCCTGATCCCAGGGTTCCTGGTTCTCTTATTGATCCCTGCCTCGTTGATCTACGGCGTTATTGGTGGAGTAAAGGTCAATAATGGCGAAGACTTCCGCTATTGGCAGATCGGCGACTGGGTCCGCGGGATCCTCGAACCGGATTCGGCAACTTAATCCAACCTGGGTAACATTTCAAACCGCCCTTAATTGGGCGGTTTTTTGGGTCTGACATGGTAAAATCCCTCCAGACGGAAATAATGAAGAGCAGCACTGCAACCGCTATCCGCTGCAGCACAAAGAATTAAATACCCACGGGAAGGAAGGCTCAAATGGAGAAAATCAAAGTCTACGGTACACGCTGGTGCGGGGACACAAAACGCGCCCTGCGTATCTTGGATGAAAGGGAGATTGATTACGAGTGGACCGATATAGACCAGGATGCCGATGGCGAGAAACTGGTCAAAGAAACCAATAACGGCAACCGCAGTGTCCCCACGATCTTTTTCCCAGACGGTGATGTCCTCGTTGAGCCCCGCAACCAGGCGCTAACCGATAAATTGGATCAAATCGGTCTCTAAAGATGAATAACTGATTATATAAACCGCCCGGAATCTCCGGGCGGTATTTGCTTAATTCAATAACTGATATTTATGCTTCTTCACCGCTCTTATCAAGACTTTTGCTGATCAGGAAAACCACCAAACCGACCGCCAGTCCGCCGGCAATGCCAAGCAGCACCATCGCAAGCCACTTCCGCTGCGGATCGATGGTCGAATCTTCCAAGCGCTGCCGCAGCGACCCCACAAATTGCTGGCTGGGCTGCACCGGTGATAATCGTGTTCTAAGCGCTTTTTCGAGCGCCAGGAGTTGTTCGTTTACAGGTGTGTTCTCAGGCATAGGCTACCCCTTCAAAAAAAGTAAGCTATTTTTCTCAGTCACTGTCTTCATCATCATCTTCAAACGCTGCCGGGTTCATCTTCTCGCGCAGTTCGATCAGAGTTCGATGATAGAGGCTCTTGATCGCACCCTCGCTTTTGCGCATGATCTGGCCGATCTCAACATTGGAGAGCCGATCCACAAATTTGAGGATTATCAGTTCCTGCCGATTAGGCGCCAGGTCCCGAATATTCGCCAGCAGGTTATCGACCTCCTGGCTTTGGACAACGTGCGATTCAGGGTGCATATCGTTGTGCGGTAAGATGCGACCCGGCAAGTTCTCCAAGGAGATTTCCTGCTTCCGAGACCGGTCCCGATGGTAATTCGCCACCAGGTTATGTGCGATGCGATAAAGCCAGGCGGAAAAAGGCAACCCCATGTGCTTATAACCCTTGATATTGCTCATCGCTTTAAAGAACACCTTACCCGTCAGATCCTCAGCATCACGAGCGCTGCCGGTCCGGTAATAAATATAGTTATAAATCCGGTCGACATACCGCTTATAGAGCACCCCAAACGCAGCCGGATCC
Organism: Chloroflexota bacterium; assembly: GCA_034189815.1. Classification (GTDB taxonomy): domain Bacteria; phylum Chloroflexota; class Anaerolineae; order Anaerolineales; family Anaerolineaceae; genus Brevifilum. The sequence continues at coordinate 14,990 of JAXHUD010000036.1, read as the reverse complement.
TCCTTGGCTTGATCGATAAGTGCTTTTTCGTCGCTATTTGCAGTCAAAGGTTCAACCTTTTATCCATCTATATTTAATAACCAATAAGTTCACAAAAAGTTCTCTGTTCTTGATATTTATCATACTGTAAGTCCAGCAAAGCATCAAAAACGCCTCTCAGCCACGCGCATCAAACATCGATCTTCTCCAAGTCCAGGCGACCCTCCTGACTGCGGACCGGCCTGTCAAAATCGAAGTGATCTAAATCAATACTCAAATCAGAATCCTGCTGAAGGATATACTTCACATCGCCAAATCGGAAATCCCGGCCGACGGTTCGAAGCGCCGACGCGATTGAGATAAATCTCGGGAGAAGACTGCTCTCCCCGGATTAATGCAGCCAGATAAGCTGCACAAGCTCGGTCCCCATCACCATCCCGATTTTTGTGTGTGCCGTTGAT
>JAXHUD010000036.1:0-14450 GCA_034189815.1 Chloroflexota bacterium | reverse complement strand
TCGATGCAAAGCGGGACGTTCAATTTTAATGCTTCAGATAACTTAACTCTGTTTGGTCGAGTGTGGCAATCGGAAGTTACACCCGTCAAGGGTGTCGTGAACCTTGTGCACGGCCTGGGTGAACATTCCGGTCGTTACGCACATATCGCCGAAGCGCTGACCAAAGCCGGCTATCACTTCATTGCCTTCGACCTGCGGGGCCACGGTCTCTCAGAAGGCAAGCGGGGACATACCCCGAATTACGATCAGCTGCTGAATGATGTGGATCAATTTTTGGCGAAATCGAAGCAAATCGTCAGCGCTGATCTGCCCAATTTCCTGTACGGCCACAGCCTGGGCGGCGGCATTGTGATCAATTACGGTTTGCGCCGCCAAAATACGCTAAAAGGTATTATTGCCACCGATCCTGCCCTGGAGCTGGCCTTCAAGCCCTCCGGTTTCACGCTTTGGATGGGCAAGTTGATGGCGAACCTGGCGCCAGCGTTTTCTATGGATAACGGTTTGGAACTTGCCGCCTTATCCAGAGATGTGGCTATCGTTCAAGCATATAAGAATGACGCACTGGTCCACAGTAAAATGTCGGCGAAGTTGGGTATGGCACTGCTTGACAGCGGTCGTTATGCCATGGATCATGCGGAAGAATGGACCCTCCCCCTGCTGTTAATGCATGGTACCGCAGACCGGATCACCTCCAGCGAAGCCAGCCGCAAATTCGCAGAGAACGCCAAAAGCGGCGTGACCCTGCGGCTCTGGGACGGTTACTATCATGAGATCCATAACGACATCGGCAAATCCGACGTGATCGCAGCCATGATTGACTGGTTGGACAAACAAATTGCCTGATCCCTGACGAAGGGCACCTTGACCTCAGATACATGCGGGAATAGAATTATGGTGGTCATTGTAAGACCTACAACGCCACAACCCTTCTCTTTAAAGGAGAGACTGAATGTTTGATTTCAACCCTCAGGAAGACCTGGAGTCCTTGGACCCAGGCCTTTTTACGTTAATTAAACTGGAAGAAGAACGCCAGGCCAGACGGCTGGTCATGGTCCCCAGCGAAAGCATCGCCTCACCAGCGATCCGCGAAGCACTGGGGTCCGCTTTTACAAATGTTTATGCGGAAGGTTATCCCAGGCCTGAAACATTGGGACTGACTGAAGAAGAGATATTTGACTACACGAAAGCGCTCACTACCTATCGCCGGTATGCTGATCCACGCTACTATAAGGGTGTGGAATATGTGGACATCGTCGAGGCCCTCACCCGCCGACGATGCACTGAGGCCTTCGCTGCCAACGGCGTCGCCCCGGAACAGCTCTATGCCAACGTGCAACCCCTCTCCGGCGCACCAGCCAACAACGCTGTCTATACCGCCTTTCTGGAGCCGGGCGACACGATCCTGGGGATGAGCCTGCTGGTTGGCGGACATCTTTCTCATGGCTCTTCCGTGAACCGCTCAGGCCAATTTTATAACGCTCAGCACTATTCAATTGATCCCGAAACGGAATTATTGAATTACGACTCGATCCTCGCCAAAGCAAAGGAAGTTCAACCCAAGATCATCATTGCGGGTTATTCCAGCTATCCCTGGATACCGGATTGGAAGAAATTCAGGGAGATCTCTGATGAGGTCGGTGCGATCCTATTAGCCGACATTTCTCACATCGCGGGGTTGATCGCAGCCGGGCAAGCAGCCTCCCCTGTAGGCCACGCCCATGTGATCACCTTCACCACTCATAAGACACTGCTGGGGCCACGCGGGGCAGCCATCCTCACCGATAACCGCGCCTTCGCCCGCAAGATCGACAAAGCCGTGTTCCCCGGTGAGCAAGGCGGACCGCACATCAACACCATGGCGGCAATGGCAATCGCCTTCAAACAGGCTCAGACCGAAGCTTTCAAAGAACTGCAAGGTCAGGTTATTAAGAACGCCGTTGCCTTTGCCGACCATCTCTCAGAACGCGGCCTGCGAGTACCTTACGGCGGTACCGATACCCACATGGCGCTTCTGGATTGCAAATCTATTAGCACCGAGAAAAATGTTTTTCTCTCCGGAGACATGGGCGCCCGCATCCTAGATGTCGCCGGGATCGTCGCCAATCGCAACACTATCCCTGGCGATCGGTCCGCATTCTCTTCCACCGGTGTCCGGTTTGGAACCACCTGGCTCACCCAGCGAGGTTTCAAGGAAACCCAATTCCGAACCGTGGCGGACATCATTGCTGATCTCTTCGATTCTGTTACACCCTATAATATGCCGGGGCGCCGATCCCCCAAACGCCGTGCGAAAGTGGATTTCCAGGCTTTGGAAGACGCCAAACTAAAAGTCAGTTTGCTCGCTGATGAAGCAGCTAATTTCTCCAACATAAAAGAAGAACATGGCTATCCGCACTTCTTCAGCCTCACGGACGTGCAGGAAACACAATGGGCATCCTACAGGCTCTCCGGTCCGCAGGTGCGCCATTTCGTCACCTACGCCTTCTCGAGCGATATTGAGTCGCTTTCACCTGGTGAATCGCAACCGACGATATTGCATACCCCGGTTGAGGATATCAACGGCATGTTAAAGTGCAAAACCCCCAACGCCTTTATCCTGACTGTTCCCGGTACACACTCAGGCCTGGCCAGCGCCTGGCTCAGGAATCTCTCAGATGGTTATATCACCTTCGATGAGGACCTCCGTATGCGGATGCCCGGCCCTATGAGCATTGCGGATATCGATCCCCAATCCCCGGGGGAAGCCAAAGGTGAACCGGTCTCGGACACAAAGCCTTATTACATCGGCAAAAGCAACACTGCTCGCGAAGGGAACCCGCTGCCCAAATTCAAATGGGATCCGGACACACCGGAAGAGCTACTGACCACACCGTTGAATGCCATCCACCGCGAAATGGGCGCCAAAATGGTGCCATTCGCCGGATGGGACATGCCCGTCTGGTATTCCTCCGTCCGCGAAGAACACCTCGCCGTCCGCCAGTCTGCCGGCTTGTTCGACGTCACCCATATGGGCGTCTACCAGGCGGAAGGACCGGATGCAGCGCTGTTCCTGGACAGCGTCTGCGGCAACGATATTGGTGGTCTGGATATTGGCGAATCCTGTTATACGCATCTGCTGGATCCCGACGCCAATGTGCTGGATGATCTCCTGGTTTACCGGCGCGATGAGAAAAAATATCTGATGGTGGTCAACGCCGCCAACGATAACAAAGACTGGGCCTGGCTCAACGCGGTACGTGAAGGCATAGTCCGCGTGGATAACGACGCGCCCTGGGCCATCGCCTTTGGACGGAACGTGACCCTACGTAACCTGCGCGATCCAAAAGCCGGCGAAGATCGCCGGGTGGATATCGCTTTGCAAGGGCCGAAATCCCGCGATGTCATGCTCGAATTGGAATGCTCCGCCGAAGACCGTGAAGCCATTCTCGGGCTCGGATGGGCGCAGCTTTGCGAAGTGACCCTCGGCGGCATTCCGCTGATCGTCTCTCGCACGGGCTACACCGGCGAGCGTATGGGCTTTGAACTGTTCCCCCATCCCGACCAGGCGGAAGCCCTCTGGAAAGCCCTGCTCTGGGCAGGCGAGCCGCTGGGGATCAAACCCTGCGGTCTCGGCGCACGCGACTCGCTTCGCACTGAAGCCGGGTTGCCGCTCTACGGACAGGAAATGGGCGGGCTGCTCAATCTGGGCGTCGGCCAAGCGGGTTTCGGCAGTTTCATCAAAACGTATAAACCCTGGTTCATCGGGCGCCAGGCTTTCATTGACAAGGAAGCAAACCGGGACGGCATTGTTGTGCGGTTCCGCTTTGATGAGAAACGAACCCGCATGGCCCATCTCGGCGACCCCGTGATGGACGAACGTGGGAAAGTGATTGGCACAGTCACCAGCTGCGCGATAGACTCGGATGGCTCACTCACCGGCCAGGCCTATATTGCCGAGAAGTACGCGAAGGGAGGCACAGCAGTATATATCTATCAAGGCTCACCCCAAAAGGCCGGTAAGGCGCCGGCTGATCTCACCATGGGCGACCGGGTGTCACTACCGTCCCGGGCGTCGGTCATATCCAGATTTCCTAAATAAGGAAAGGACACTTTATGCGCACCTTGTGGGACGAACGCTATGCCCTAAGAACGGAAAATATCAGCAGCTCCGCAATCCGAGAACTGCTGAAATTAACGTCTCTACCGGAAGTAATTTCCTTCGCTGGCGGCATGCCAGCTCCGGAACTCTTCCCGATTGAGCAATTCAAGGAGGCAACTGATGTTGTGCTAACGGAAATGGGCGATCGAGCCCTTCAGTATGGGACAACTGAAGGCTATCAGCCCTTGCGCGAAATGCTCGCTCGAAATGCCGGTAAGTACGGCATCCGGATCTCGGCCGATAACGTTTTGATAACGTCCGGCTCACAGCAGGCGCTCGATCTTCTCGGCCGGATATTCCTCAACCGCGGCGACCAGGTGCTGGTTGAATCGCCAACCTATCTCGGCGCGATCCAGGCCTGGAATGCCTACGGGGTCAAATATGTCACCATCCCATCCGACGAGGACGGGATGTGCGTGGACATGCTCGAATCCCGTTTACGCACCGGTATCAAGTTCATTTACGTGCTACCTAATTTCCAAAACCCAACAGGCGTGACCCTTTCGCGGGAACGTCGAAAAACCCTGGTGGAAATGGCAGATGAATACGGCGTCCCGATTGTCGAGGATGATCCCTACGGCCAGCTGCGGTTTGAAGGCGAACACCAACCCCCTGTCGTCGTCATCGATGATGAAATGCGGGCAAAGGAAGTCCCGATCTACAGCGGTAATGTGATCTACACCTCCACATTCTCCAAAATCCTGGCGCCAGGTCTCCGGTTGGCCTGGGTTGTCGCCCCCACCGAGGTCATCAAAAAGCTGGTCCAGGCCAAACAGGGCTGTGACCTGCACACCGCGACCTATACGCAATATCTGGCCTATGAAGTGGCCAGAACACCCTGGATGAAGGAACACATCCAACTGATCCGTAAAACTTACCAGGAGCGCCGGGATACCATGCTCAAGGCCTTGGGGGATTATATGCCGGAAGGCGTCCATTGGACGCATCCCAAAGGCGGGCTTTTCCTTTGGGTTACACTGCCGGATGATGTCGACACGGGCGATCTCTTCCCGCAGGCTGTAGCCGCTAAAGTGGCGTTCGTACCTGGTGATTCGTTCCATCCCCTGGGCGGCGGCAAGAACACCATGCGCCTGAACTTCTCCAATTCCAAACCGGACCTGATTGTGGAAGGGATCAAACGCCTGGCAAAGATTGTTAAAGATAATCTCAAAGCATAAGGTTAATCGAAAATAAAATTAGAAAGGGCTGGGTATAGAAGGCAGCCCTTTCTTATTAATTTGAATTAATACCCCAATTGCAGCGCAATTCAAGCCGTACCACAACAACCGATATCGATCAATAGGCCTGGCCGTGCTCATGCTGCCAGATCTTGAAATCCTTCAAGATCGAGCCCCCAATGAACTCCCGCAGGATGGAGTTATCCGGGATCAGTGTCGGGTCAGTCGGCAGGAACCATTGCAGGAATTTCAAGAGCCGCTTGGCTTCTATGTATTCCAGCGTGCCATACGGCACCTGCCGGAGCAGCGGCTCCACCAGCGGCTTGAGTGCGGTCAACTCGTAAGCCAAAGCGGAATTAAACATGGTATCTGCGTTTTCCTGATATGGGAAAATATGACGCTTCTCGCCGCGCCGGACCATGTCCCAGTTAGCAATCGTTTGTTGGGCGGAATAACCCCGATCGCGGGCATCGCGCAGGATGCGCCGCAGCTCCCGCGTATCCGTGGTAGAAATCCGGTTGTGGCGATCCAGGTTCAACTGCGTTAGGCAGGAAACATAAATGCGGAAAGTCTCTTCCGTCCTGAGGCTTTCCAACAGCATCGGGTTCAACCCGTGGATTCCTTCCAGAATGATCATCTGTCCCGGCGCCAGCTGGACCTCGTCACCCGGCTCATTGATCCCGCGCACGAAATTGTAACGACGAAGCTGGACCTTTTCACCAGCGGTCAACCGTTTGACGTGGTCATTCAGCAGTTCCCTGTTCACTGCGTCGATATGTTCAAAATCGTAATTGCCTTCCTCGTCCAGCGGCGTATCTTTCCGGTCAACAAAGTAATTATCCATCTCCAGGGCGAAGGGTGAAATCCCTTCGGTGAGCAGTTGAATAGTCAGCCGCTTAGAGAAGGTCGTCTTGCCGGAAGAACTCGGCCCGGCGATCAGGATCACTTTAACCTCATTCCGCCGTTCGCGAATCATGTTCGCAATTCGGGAAATCTGCTGAGCGTGCAGCGCTTCAGAAACCAGAATGACCTCATTGATCCGACCATCCTTAATAGCATCATCCAACGCACCAACGCTCTGGATACCTAAAGTCTCCAACCAGTTCCCATACTGCCGGAACGTCGCCAGTAAGGTAGGATAGCTTGTCATCGGCGAAAGTTTGTCCGGCGCATGCCGTCGGGGAAAGCGCAGCACAAATCCCGACCCCACCAGCTTGAGGTCAAACCATTTGATGTAGCCGGTCGATGGCACCATGTATCCGTGGTGATAATCCCGTTTACCGCGCAGGGTGTAGAGGACCAGATCGTTGCCACGGCGGTAATTCAATAAGCGTAATTTATCTATCTGGCCATGCTTTGCAAAGAATGCTTTTGCTTCCTCCAAACTGACCTTCTCCCGTACCATCGGTTCATCCGCCGCAACCAACTCACGCATTTTCGCTTCGAGTTCGTCGAGATGCGCCTGAGAAAAGGGTTCTTCCTCAGGCACATGACAATAATACGCGCCGGACGAGACCGAATGGTCAATCGTCAACGTGGCATCGGGGAACAGTTCAATAAACGCCACCTCCAGCAGGAAGGTCAACGACCGGCGGTAAATACGAGCCCCATCCGAATCGGCCATATTGATCGGCGTGACCTTTGATTCGACCTCAATCGGGTAGGTCAACTCGCGTAAATCATGGTTTACAATTGCGCCCACAATCTGGGGTTCATCCGGTTTCTGGTAAACCTTCATAAAGGCTTCAAGGGGCGAAAATCTTGGACCGCTCAACACCATCCCATCCGCCATAACGATCTCAACAGAGTCCCGCAAGTTCTCTTCAACATGTATTTTTGGTTCCATAATGATCGACCTTTCAGACCATTTTGACTAATTTAACAATATCAGGGGTTCTATTTTACCGCGAACTTTCAACTTGGGGCTTCAAAACTGAGTTTATTTAGTTAATAAAGAATTTCCCTTTCGATATCATCCCTGGTTTGCGTAGGGCAATCGCGAAGTCATTCGTTTCAGTTTGTTTAGCTTTTCACTCTCTCAAAATGACCCCTTTCCGCCCTTCACCTCGGCGAAAGGAAGGGCTGGGGATGGGGTGGTTAGCTGACCATCAATATTTGAAAAATGCTGCTGCACTTTGCGATTGCCCTGACAACTTACGCGATGCGACTTACGCGATGCGCTTGACGGCATAGCGATTACCGGATAAGATTTAAGGTCGCTGGAACCTTCCAGCAGCTGGCACGTCCAGCCATTGACCCAATTAATCATAGAGCGAAGGTAACCCAAGGCAATGAGGGTGAGAGGCGCTCGAAGGATGGAAGAATGACTGATCAAATTGTATTAGACGCAAAAAAACGGACCCTCAAGGGCAAACAGGTCAAATCGCTTCGGCGCGATGGAATCCTGCCCGCGATTATCTACGGTAAGGTTGGCAAGGAACACATTGACCCGATCCTGATCCAGATGGACCTGCACGAAGCCTCCAAGACCATCAACACCCTAACCGGCTCCAGCCTGGTCAGGATTGATGTGGAGGGTGAGAAATACCCGGTTGTGGTCCGCGAAATCCAAAAAGACATCATCTACGGCACCCTCCGGCATGTGGACTTCATGGCTGTCTCACTAACCGAAAAACTGCAAACCGCCGTTCCGATCGAGCTGATCGGCCAGGCTCCCGCCGAGCTGAACATGGCCGCCGTTGTGGTAACCGGTATTTCCGAACTGGAAATCGAATGCCTCCCGCAGGACATGCCCGAACGCATCGAGGTCGATGCTACCGTCCTGGAAGACATCGACAGCGTGATCTATGTCAAAGACCTGGATCTGCCGGATAATATCGACGTTCTCTCCGAACCCGACGAACTGATCGCTGGTGTGACCTACGTGACAATCGAGGAAGAAGAGGAAGAGGAAGAAGAAGGCGAACTGGCCGAACTCCTCGACGAAGATATGGAACCCGAAGTCATCGAAAAAGGCAAGCAGGAAGACGAAGACTTTGAGGAAAGCGAAGAAGAGTAAGCTTCGCTCACTCAATAAGCAAACAAAAAACCCGGGATGTCGAACATCCCGGGTTTTTTATATGCGCTAAAATAGACGCTGATCTAGTTATCCAGATTCAACGCCTCCAGCAACGCCAGGGTCATCTCCGCACTGGCGCCCCAAAGCTGGTGCCCCTCAAAAAGATCAAAGTAAATCACGGGGAATTCCCGCCCGGCCAAGCTGTGGTAGCGGATTGTTCGATGGTCCGGATCCACCAGCCACCGCAGCGGGATAATAAAAGCCGATTCCACCTCATCCGGATTAAGTCGCAAGTCATAGGGCCAGGGCATCTGCCCGACGTACATATGGACCATGTAACCGGTGATGATCGGCATCTGTCCCAGCTTGCCAAATACCGTCACATCCTTCGGCGCCACGCCAATTTCCTCTTTTGTTTCCCGCAGCGCAGTATAACGGAGATCGGGATCGGTCTGATCCTTGGAGCCGCCCGGGAAGGATACCTGGCCGCGATGCTCCACCAGCCTATCGGACCGTTGGGTGAACAGTAAATGCCAACGACCTTCATATTCAAGCAGCGGCATCAAAATCGCCGATAGCCTGAGTTTTGGGCTATCTCCTATTGAGAGTATGTCTGCGACTCGGTCGCTTTGTCGAAGGTGATAGGTTTCGAGGGCCTGAGCGATGCGCTCACCGTTAAAAGTAAACATGTAACCCATTATATCAATTTTCTGTCCGGATGGCGCTGCCGCAGTAAAGACACTCCGCCGTTACCGCGTCCTGCCAGGTAACCGTGCCAGCATCCACCGGTCCACCGCATTGGGGACAATGGTTTGGCAGGAGTGATCGGGGGCCAACCCTGGCTACGCCGCCCTTTTTGTCAGGTGAGACGTCTCTGGGTAATACACGCTCCAGCCAGGCCGTGAGTTTTTCAGCTTCCGAAGCCGCCCCCTGCTTTTTTAATTCGGTCGTTACACGTCCGCCCACCCGCGCCAATTCTCCCCAACGTTCAGCTTCCGCCAGGAGCAGCAAACCATGCCGGAGCAGGTCCAGCCCTTTTTCAATCTCCTTCCCCAAATTGAAGGCCCGGCCGGCCTGAACGAATAAGAACGGGGCCCTTGGCACCTGCAGCTGCTGCGCGCGGCGTGCTAGTTCCTCAAAGATCGACGCAGCCTGCAGATACGCACCGGCCTCCATCATCTGGTGCGCCTGCCGCAGGCGGAACCGCGTGCGGTTAAAAGGCCGCCTGGGTCGTCGGTCCTGAGGTCGCTTTCTAAACACGGTCAGCCTGCTTTCTTTACATGCCAATGCCGGCCGAGAGATTAATCTTCATCCGGTTTCTCCATCACTGAACGGGCAAACACCAGATAACCCGTGTGCGCCACCATCCTGTCCGTGGGCCGCAGCCGTTCAAAATCGGGCTTGTAGAACCGCAGCAGCACCTCACAAACTTCCACAAAGGCGAAATCGCTCGCTCGCAAGGCCGCCAGGACTTTGCTGACCTGGTTCGTGGTTGGGAGGATTGTGCCGAAATAGCCGCCCAGTTTGAGCGATGCCTTCACCTGCGGTATGTAATCATAGGGATTGGGCACATCCAGGAAGACGGCATCCATCTCCCGCTCCTCAAAGCCATCCGCCACATCACCCAGCTTGAGCTCAACCCGATCCAGCAGTTCCAGCCGGCGCAGGTTATTCCGCGCCAGGTTCTGCATTTGCTCACGCTTCTCATAGGAGATCACCTTGCCGCTGTCACCCACCAAAAAGGCAAAGGCTGTCGTCAATGCACCTGAGCCCGTCCCTGCCTCCAAAACCTGCACCCCCGGCCCAATCCCCATCACCATCACAAGGTAGCCAATGTCCTTGGGATACATGATCTGGGTATTGCGCTTGATCTCGGTGATCAAGTCCGCCAGTCCGGGGCGCATCAGGAAGAAGGGACTGCCGGTATGGCTCACAAGCCGGGCGCCCCAGGGTTTACCGATGATGTTGTCGTGCTGCAGTTCGCCTCGGTGGGTTTGAAAGACCTCGCCCGCCTTCAACCGGAGGAACTGACTCTTGTGGCGCCTGCCCAGCAGTTGGACGTAATCGCCATCCCGAGCAACCGTATCGTAATTTTTCCAGGTCAATCGCATGCTCCTTTTGAATTAATCCTACTGAAAAAAGGGCAGTTTGTCAGCACTGCCCTTTGGTTTTATCGCAAATTTACAGGTTTTTCCTTATGGTTTGAGCGACGCCTTAAAGAAATCGGTGATGGCATTATAGCATAACACCTTGTTCTGATATTTCTCCACACCGTGGCCTTCGTTCTCAAAGAGCAGCATTTCGACATCCTTGCCAATCTCCTGCAGATGCGCCACAAGGTCTTCCGACTCTTCGGCAACCACCCGCGGGTCGTTGCGGCCCTGGACGACGAGCATGGGAAAACTGATATTATCAATGTAGGTCTTCGGTGAACGCTTGTTGAGGAAGACCAGATCCTCCGGCACGTCCGGGTTTCCCAGCGCCACATCGTAATAGGGCTTCCAGGTCGGTGGGATGCGCTCCAGGAAGGTCACCAGGTCATAGGGGCCGAACATATCCACGGCAGCTGACCAGAGTTCTGGATGCCTTCCGGCCAGCATGAGGGTCATATAGCCGCCATAAGACCGGCCGACCACACCTGCCCTGCTCACATCCAGACGATCATCCTTCGGCAAGACATGCTCCATCGCATACACATGGTCAAGCCTGTCCTGCCCACCCCAGTCCCGATCCACATATTTGGTATAGCTCAGGCCATAGCCCGTGCTGCCCCGCACATTGGGGACAAAGACGGCAAAGCCCTGCAAGGTGAGGAACTCAATCAGCGGCATGGAGAACCACGAGAAATCCGGGCGCTCCTGCCCCTGCGGACCGCCATGCAAGTAGTAGATCAAAGGCCTTCTGCCCTCATAGCCCAATTCTTTCGATGGCATATACAAACGAGCGGAAATACGCAAGCCATCGAAGGACTTGAACGAATAATCTTCACCGCCTGAGAGCACCTCCTGGGGGATCCCAAGGATCGCTTCATTGGTGTGCCGCACGAGCCGGTCTCGGTCGCGACCTTCGATGGTGTAAATCTGGGTTGGTGAGATCGCGGTTGAAAAAGCCGCTGCGAAGGAATCCGTATTGGAGTCATAGCTGATCCCTTCCAGTACGCCATCCGAGAGCAAGCCCTTACCCACCAGAAGGTTCACCGCGCGGACCACTTTTTCCTCCGGGTCATATTCCGCCTCATAAACCCAGGAAGCCCCACCGATATTGTAATGGAGCAGGATATGGCCATTCTGGAGCGTTTCAATGCCGTCGAACTCCCCAGCGCCTTCATGCGCCAGCCCTTCCACGCGAATTTCTTCTGCCTTGTCCGGTGTATCGAAGCGGAGATAGGTCATGCCATAGGTATCTTCGTAAATCGCACTGCTAAAGATCAGGGCCTTTCCATCTTCAACAAAGGCGCCCCCACCAAAAGCCGTCAGCGGGACTTCCTCGCCCTCTTCCCGTTCCGAGAGGGGTTTGCCATAAATGCGCTTCAGCGCCTCGCCCTCTTCCCAAAGGTAGGCCACCGAATCGCCCACCAGGTAGCCTTCAACAAGCACGATCTTCGAATAATCCTCACTGATCGCAGCAGGATAACGACCAAAGGGGCTTCCGGCGATTTCCTCCACCTCACCACTATCCAAATGGCAGCGATAGGTGCGGATCATGCCTTCTTCGCGAGATTCAGCCGCAATCAGGCAAAGGTTTCGTTCAGCATCCACATCGCCAAGGTGGCAGCGGGTGTTCTCGAAGAAATTATTGAACGCCGGCTCGGGGAAACCGCCCGTGATCGGGATCATCATAGGCAGGTAGTTCTCATCTCCATCCCGGTCAATCATCAAAATGATCTTGCCCAGTTTTTCCAGAACGGCGAAGGACATTCCGCCGATCAAATGCGGGTTTTGTAAGACGATATTGGGCGGCAGCAGCGGTTCAGGCACACTACCGCCATGATCCATCGCATACAGGCTGTTATGCCCGCTCAGGTTGGACAAAAAGAAAATCCTGCCGCCGACTCTCTCAGGCCGCAGGAACAACCTCGCTGATAACAAGGCTTCAATCCGATACATTCGCTTGTCTCCCTTCAATTTAATCTTGTTCTGTGTCAATCAGGCTGAGCCAGTATCCCAATCCCAAACAGGCCAGGGATCCTAAAATCCCCATCCCCAGGTGAACAGTACCCATTTCCAGAAAGCGGATCGAAAGCGCTTCTGCTACGATCTGCCCGCCAAAGAATCCGATCCAGCTCAAAACCAAATAAAGGACCAGGCGGAACAGACCGCCGTCCTGCCACAAATGCAATAGACTACCAAATAAACTGGCAAGGAAAAATGAAAACACAATTGCCGGAAAAGTCATCCCATCACTCCTCTAACCATCCGTCCTCCCACTCACGCCGCAGCGAAAATGACCCCGCCGCCCAGACAAGTCTCGCCATCGAAAAGCACAGCCACCTGCCCCGGGGTTATACCACGCACACTCTCTCTAAATTCTAACCGAAAATCTTTCTTTCCGATCGACAATAATCGCACAGGACGCAGCCGAGCTCGATAACGGATCATCACCTCATAGGACTTTCCCAATTTTGGCGGCTCACCGGCGATCCAGTTCGCCTGACCGGCTTGCAGGGTGCGTTCGCCGGCCTGTTCGGCAAAGCCAACCACGAGCTGGTTCCGCGCCTTATTTTTAGCGATCACATAATAAGGCTCCGCTGCGGCAATGCGGATGCCCTTCCGCTGGCCGATGGTGTAAAACGCCAGACCACCGTGCTCACCCAATACTTTCCCATCCGAGTCAACAATCTCACCGGGTTCGGAAGTTTCAGGGGCAAATCGATCCAGAAAGTCCTTATAATGCCCATTTCCCAGGAAACAGAGGTCCTGGCTGTCCTGCCGGTCAGCCGCCTTTAAGCCCAGTTCTCGGGCTTGTTTGCGTACCTGGTTTTTGGTCAGTTTCCCCAATGGGAGCAGCGTTTTCTGTAATTGTTCCTGGGAGAGCATCGACAGCACATAGGCCTGGTCCTTGGTTCGGTCCACGCCACGCAATAATAGCACGGTACCATCCGCCTGGCGATCCAACCGGGCGTAGTGTCCGGTGGCGAAGTAGTCACCGCCGTGGGCAAGGGCATAAGCCTGCAAAATGCCCCATTTTACATTGGGATTGCAGAATAAACAGGGGTTCGGCGTCAGTCCTTCAAGATAATCCTGAATGAAGGTTTGCACTACTTTTTCGTAGAAAGCGTCCTGCACATCCAGGTTGAAGAAAGGAATCCCCAGACTATTGGCTGTTGTCTCAGCGGACTCAACCGATGCAGGCAAATCTTGGGTGGCCTCTCGCCATTTTGGGTCCAGCCAGACGGACATGTGGATACCGGTGACTCGGTAACCTTGTTCCAGAAGCCTTGCCGCGCATACGGCGCTATCCACACCGCCGCTCATCGCCACAAAGACATGTTTTTTCTCGTTCATGCCCCCCATTTTACCTTATTCGGTGATTAATCCCCTGCTATAATTGGGACTCAAGCCAATTATCAACGGAAAGCAGCATTATGATCGCTTACACCGACACCCATTGCCATCTCGATTTTGATCGCTTCAACAGCGACCGGGAGCGCGTTTTGAAACGCGCCTGGAATGCAGGCCTGGTCTGGATCCTGAACCCTGCAATTGACCTTGTTACAGGGCAGGCGGCGATTGACCTGGCGCAGACTTATCCAGGCAAGATCAGCGCCGCGGTGGGCATCCACCCGAACTTTGGGAAACCCTGGACAGCTGATATCCTGTCGGCACTTAGAAAGCAGGCGGCTTATCCGGGCGTGGTCGCGATTGGAGAGATCGGCTTGGATTATTACCGCCAACACACACCCCGCGACCAGCAAAAGATGATGTTCCGCGCTCAACTGAACCTGGCTGCCGAATTAAATCTGCCGGTCATCATCCACAACCGCGAGTCCACCCAGGACTTACTGGCGATCCTCAGGGACTGGCATGCCGGCCTGGTCCGTGAGGGACGCTCCCTCGCCGAACGACCCGGCGTGCTGCACAGCTACAGCGCAGACCTGGAAGCAGCGCAGGAAGCT
>JAXHUD010000035.1:0-17749 GCA_034189815.1 Chloroflexota bacterium | reverse complement strand
AAAGAGGATTAGCTAAAGAGCTGCTTCAAACGGAGCAGCTCTTTTCTTAAACTCTTTAAAGTGGTGAGGACGGGGCGCCCGGTTTGACTTTTTAATTTTTACGGGTTACATCCAGAATGATTTAAGTAATGTGTGGGCTATATTATTCAGTTACTCGGTTTACAAGGTTAGGATGTTATTGCAAATATTCGCAATGAGAAAAAAAGCTGAAATTCTTTGTTTGTATTGATATGGCAATCCCTGACGGAAACCACAGTAACCCTTAAATTTGACGAAAATCGAAAATTAGCATACTATATGATTAATGTAGGTCGTAGGGGAGTATTATGACTCCGTTGTAGAAAAACTCCCATATAGTCCGATTTAATTAAATAGGAGGGTCACTAAGAAAAGATCAACGTATCGTTTTTCTGTATTTGTTGTATTAATCGCGATGATGTTTCTAATCATCCCAGGAAGGAAATCTGATGAAATTTGGGAAGATCCTCATTCAGGAAGTGATACGGTCTGTTGCCCTTGGTTGGATAATGTTGATGGCTTTAACCCTTTTATATCGGGGCGGTATCCTTAGCAGCGCCACCTTATGGCTCGTTCTTGCGATCTTTGTCGTAGTGACATTTGCCGGTTTCACGATAACCCGGCTAGTCACCGGGCGTGATCTGATGATTCACTCGGCAAAAGGCTGGAGCCAGCTTGCGGCTGCAATAAACGCCATATTATTAATTTTCGTTGTTGTTGGCGTATCGCTGGGCCAGACAGAAAGTTTGTTTACCTATGGCATCTGGCCGTATGTGGCTGCCGTGGGGCTGGCAGGGTTATTAAGTTGGCTGGGTTACCGCACGACTTCCAAGCACACCAAGTAATATTGCGAGGCTGACCAGGGCACACGCGCAACCTGCCTCGTAAAAATGAGACGTGGTTTTGGGCTGCTCGGTTTTCAAATTCACGCGGATATGGAGTTTAGGATATTAGATCGGTATTGTGAAATGGAAAGTGGAACCCTTACCGGGGGTGCTTTCAAACCACATCGTCCCCCCCATCATTTCCGTCAGGCTCTTGGAGATGCGCAGGCCGAGGCCGGTCCCGGAAATCTTGAGGATATTCTCGTTGGTTCCGCGGAAGAATTTCGTGAAGAGATGGTTTTGGTCCTCGTAGTTGATTCCAAACCCGTTGTCTTTCACGCTGAAATGGACCACTTCGGCCGCGCCTTTGAGGTCCCACTCGTTGATGGCATGTTCGGCGGTGACGATAATCTTCCCGCCCTCCTGCGTATATTTGACGGCATTTGAAACCAGGTTCGAAAGGACCTGGATAAGGCGAAGCCGGTCGCAGAAGACATCCGGGACGTCAATCTGTATATTCGTATCCACGGTGATGGATTTTGCCCTTATCTGCTGCCCATAGGTTTGGAGTACCTCGTTGATCAGATCGTGGACATCTGCCGGGGCGAAGTCCAGCCGCAGTGACTTGGTTTCGATTTGTGATTGGTCGGATAGATCGGTAATGAAGGTATTCATTCGCCGGACGTTGTGTGAGATTGTCTTCAGGAAATCTTCCTGTTCCTTATTGATCTCGCCAACCATACCTTTCGCCAGCACGTCAGCGTGTCCCTTGATTGCAGTCAGTGGGTTTTTTAGCTCATGTGAGATGAAGCTGATGAATTCGTTTTTGGCGTTCACCGCTTCCTGCAGATCTTCATACAGGATCGCATTTCGCAAAGCGATTGCAGCGTGGTTATTCAAACTCAGGAGGAAATCAACATCCTGGCTGTTGATGTCTTCCGGTGTTCCTAGGTGGAGGATGATGAGTGAATAGAGGTCGTCATCCAGTTTAGTCGGGATCAACATATGGGCCTGATGATTCGGACGCAACGCCAATTGCTTTGAAATAGCATTCGCATCTTCTTCAACTAATTGATAAGGCCCTTCAATATTTTCCATAAACCAGGGGAACGCGGAAAGATCAAATTTTTCCAGATGGTTGAATTTATCCGAATTAGCCGATTTCTGCCAGATGTCATCCACTTCTCTGTAATAGGTGTCCAGAAGCATGATCGTGCCGGATTCATTCCTGGTGTAGGTCAGCGCAGCGGTGAGGGTTGTTTGCAATGCCTGTTTGAGTTCCTGGCTGGAGTGCAATTTCTTATCGATTTGCTGCATTGTATAGAGTTCTGAGACTCTTTTTTCCAATGCCGAATCTGTCTTTGAATATAAGTTAGCGTTATGCAAGGCAATGGCTGCCTGGCTGGCAAAACCTTCCAGGGCCGCTTTATCTGCGGCGTCATACCCAAGGCCCTCTTCTTTATTAAGAACTTCCAATATCCCGATGACCTCATCATGGGCGATCAGCGGTACGGCAATCAGGTTTTGAATTTGTTGATTGATATGTGGATCATCATTCCAATAATGAAGTTCATCCTCTTGAATATTGTTATAAATCATGGGTTGCTGCGTCCGGTATGTTTCACCGGCGACCCCCGCAAATTTCGGTATTCGTGTCCCGTTCAGTGATGCAGCGACCGGCCCTGAAACCACAGAAAAAACCAGTGTGTCATCAGATTTGTCAACAATGAGTAATGCGCTCGAACTTGAGTTGAGGATCTCTTTCGCATTTTCGACAATCTTCTCGAGGAGCGGAGCGACGGCGAGCGTTGAACTCAATTCCTTACTGACCTCATTGAGCCTCTCCAGGTGCTGCAGTTGAGCACGGGAGGAGGCAAGGAGCCTGGTTTTGATGATTGCGCCCGTCGTCAGGCTCGAAATGGAATCCGACAGGCTCAGTAACGTCTGGTCGAAACTGGCAGTTTCCTTTTTGGAACCCAGGCTCAGCACCCCGATGGCCTCACTTTTGGTGGTAAGGGGGATGAATAACCAGGTTTCATCATCCACATTTGATAGGACAGCCTCGTTTTTTTGGATGGCGATTTCTTCCGGGAATCCACTCTCAAGTCGTTGTGGTTTTTCGGTGGAAATCTTTATCGTGCCTTCTTTGAAGAGGAAATGCCGCAGATAGGTTTCGGATCGTTTCTGCTTTAAAACAAGAGAAATCTGGTCAATCTTGAAAAGTTCCTGGGTGCTCTGAAATATGCTAAGCAACAGCTCATCGAAATCGGTTTGGTTGTTTATCGCAACCGCAATATGATTGATGATCTCCATTTCTTTCAGGTGGCTGTTCAGCGATTCGATCGTATCGGACCGCTCATACACCAGGGCAAACTGTGCGGCGAGTGACTCCAATAGCTTGATATCATTGGATGTATAAGGTCGTTGCTTATTCTTGTTCGCGATTGAAATCCAGCCAAGGAGCCCATAATTGCCTGTGATGGGGATATGGAGATAGGAGACATCTTCCTGCTTTAGGATAGATTGAAAATGCATGCCTTCGTTTTGAGCCGCATCACCCCGGATAAACAGACTTGAACTCAGAATTTTTAAGGTGGATGGCAATGGGGCGCTCGCCGGGATAATTGTTTTCTCTGTTCTTTCTACGTTTAAAAAGTGAGGTTGAGAATAGCCGCCAACCTCCTGATCGTATATAAATATTTGGCTTTTATCTGGCGATGCGATTTCTCTTACGACCTCGGAGAGCATTGCTATTGCATTCTGTTTTGACGTAGTCGCTGAAAACGCGGCTGTGTATTCAACAGCCAGCGCTTCATGGTCGAATAGGTTGGAGCGACGATTGGCATCGAAGGTGGATTCAACCCATTTCTGCAACGGGGATAACAAGATCACAATCAGAAAAATCAGGATTCCGACGAGAATTGGATTGTTTGGCTGGATTCTGGCGAGAAGCATCATATCCAATAAGGCATAGATCAATGTATAGACCAGAGCGAAAACGACAGTGAAGCCTACATAGATGAGGCTTCTTAATATCCAGTTTCGGTTTTCCGGGAGTGAGAACTTATGAGAAATTATTGCGTATGCGACAGGCATCACCCCCATGGATAAAAACAAAACGGGATTGATGTAAAGTTCTCGCCGGTTGAGAAGGTTGACAAAAGTCTGTATGAGCAATGGGAAATATGAAACAATCGTGACGCCAGTGAGGATGTCCATTTGGCGTTCAATCAGGGGGGAATTACTCCGAGCACGCAGGATAAATATCTGGATCAATAAAGTTATGACGCTTATACCCAAGGATGCGATCAGTAAGAGCAAAATCGTCATGATTATGGGTGGCGTCGGGTCAAGACTGATGAAATAAATACCGAGGGTGCTGAGCAGCAGGTTATGTGGGAAACCAATTGCACTGATCCAGTAGAGACAGGCTTTGGCGGATCTACGCCGTGAGAGGAGAAAAGCGATCTGAATCAGCGAGGCTGCCATCACGCCAATGCTTAATATAAAAAAACCGGGATAAGTGTGTGTGGTCAAAAAATCAAAATAGGACGTCAGGAACAGAGAGATACTGGCGGTGAAGATGGTGATGGCGCCGGATAGGGGTCGGTTTACCTGGTCACTAAATGCCCTGAGGGCGATCAGCAGTATGAGAAAACCTAGAAGGAGAGGAATGTAATAATAAACCAATTTGTCATTGAAGCTGAACTGGCTCAGTTGGACAGTCCGCTCTATGATCTGGCCGTCTTGCAAGGCTGTCAGGGTGACGACATCTCCGACGCTGGCATCATCGAGAACAGCTTTCAAGGCCTCGCTTGATGGGGTTTCCCGGCCGTTGACGGCCAGTAATTTTGTATCGAGGTCAAACCCGAGTTTGTTGACCGGCCAATCGCCGCCGGGGGTCACCTTGCGCACTTTTATAAACTGCATGGCAGGATTGACAAATCCACCCAAGAATGGCGTCTGGTTCCAGATGTCGACTTGTATGGGCGAGACAACCATCGAAAAGATGGCAATGGCGAGGTAGATGCCAACGATGATGTTGGGGATCAGGTTTTTACGGAAAAGGTTTAAGCTCATTTGATTTAGATTACGATTAATTTAGTAAAATTGGAATTTAATCGATTATATTAATTGACCTGGTTATTTTCTTCACTGCTCTAAGGCTATAATAACATAGGATAGTTTCAAATCTCGATAGGTTAGAGAATTAGGATAAAGGATAGATGCAGCGAGATTTTGGCCCGGGATTGACAATTGATGATTTAATTGGCTTGCCTGCCGAGCAGCTTATGGCGTTGTCCTTACCGAATGAGACCATTTTTGATTCGATAGCGCGGTCTGCAGCAATGCTGACAGATCGGCAAAAGGGTAATTTCCTGTTGATGGAGCTATGGGGGGATGGCTACAGCGTCTGGCAGGGGCGAGACGAAAACGAAGTTTTACAAATCACCCCGACGGGGCGGGTTGTACCAATCGATTGGGAAATATAAAACAGGATCAGCGCTGGGCCGCTTTCAGGTCGGCCTGGATGTCCGGCGGAAAGAAATTTAGACTTTGTTTGATGATGCGCTGGGTCGCGGGGGATTCGGATAGCGATAGGGTCTGCCTGAGGAAGAAACCGGTCTCGGTGGGGGAACGCTGGGCTAATATTTCAATAATGTGAACCAGATCACGGATCAACTCGGGCTCGGGTTCCCGGATGAATGGGCTTACCAAACGAAATACGGCCGGAAGGTTCTGAAATTTAGGATTTCTGAGACCTTCCGTCAGCCCACGGATACCGAGCGCTGTTTTTTCAGGATCCCTTGACTGCAGGAAAGTATTGATGAAATCTTCCCAGGCGGCGGGAAACTTTTCCTGTAGTTGATGCATCCCGGTGGAGAAGATATCGGAAATCAGCATCGGATCCAAATCCTGACCCAGCCACTCTCGATGGCGATCCAGGATCGGCTCGGGGGAATCCATTGGCAGCAGACTGAGGATCATGATCGCGGTTTGCTTGATCTCGTAATATTCATCCTCCCAGAGTTCATCCACCAAAGCCTGGGCGCCAGCAGGATCGTTCGGTACCAGGCGTGAAAGATCAATACGCAGTTGGCGCAGGACGGGGGCAGGGAGGCGATACATGGGAATAAGCGGCCGGATGCCCGTTTCACTCCCAAAACGCAAAGCACGGTTTGCGTAAAGTTCGAAAAGAGTCTTCAGCCTTAGATGAAAAGCGGCAGGGTCAGAGAAGAAGGACATCAATTCTTCAATCTGGAACCGTAAGCGAACGGGGTTAACTGCCGGCATACGCCCTCTGAAAACTTATGCTCCAGGGCAGGTGTCCTACCCTGGAGCTGATTTGATTAGTAGGCCCGGGCGAAATATGCTTTTTCAGTGGCTTCCTCACCGCTGAAAATGCACTTGCCTTTGCCGCCGGGTTGGTCCAGGGGGATGCAGCGCAAGGTCGCTTTGGTGTCGTCTTTGATCTTGGCTTCGTTTTCTGCATCAGGTTTCCACCAGACATAGCACCAGCCGCCCCGATCGATAATCTCTTTGAATGCCTCATAGGTCTCCGGTTCAAAGATATTTTCATCGCGGAACTTCGTCGCTTTTGCCAGCAGGCTGGCTTGGATGGTGTCCAGCGTCTCAGCGACGGTCTCAGCGATATCCTCCTGGGGAACGAAGGATTTACCATCGCGGCCGGGGATATCCCGCCGGGCGAGCGCAACGCTGTTCTTAGCGACATCCTTGGGGCCGATTTCCAACCGCAGGGGCACACCACGCAGCTCCCATTCGTTGAACTTGAAGCCGGGGGTGACTTCTTCCCGGTCGTCGATTTCCACTCGGAAACCGGAGAGTTCGGCGCTGATCCGGTCAACCGTTGCCATGACCAATTCTTTTTCCTCATCCTTGCGGTAAATGGGGACGATTACCACCTGGATGGGAGCAAGCCTTGGGGGCAGGACCAGGCCCTGATCGTCGCCGTGGGTCATAATGATGGCGCCAATGAAGCGGGTGGAGAGACCCCAGGAGGTCGTCCAGCAATATTGCTGTGTGTTGTTCTCGTCAAGATATTGGATATCGAAGGCTTTGGCGAAGTTCTGTCCCAGGTTGTGGCTCGTACCGGACTGGAGCGCTTTAGTATCGCCCATCATCGCTTCGATGGTGTAGGACCGTACCGCACCGGCAAACTTCTCGGTCTCGCTCTTGCGCCCGGGAAGTACGGGGACGGCGGCTTCGTTGATGGCAAAATCAGTGTAGATATCCAGCATGCGGCGGGTCTCTTCTTCAGCCTCTTCTGCCGTGGCGTGGGCGGTGTGGCCTTCCTGCCAATAGAATTCCAGGGTGCGCAGGAAGAGACGCGTGCGCATCTCCCAGCGGACCACATTGCCCCACTGGTTAATCAGCAGTGGCAGGTCCCGGTAGGATTGGATCCACTTGGAATACATATATCCGATGATGGTTTCCGACGTAGGCCGGACGATCAGCGGCTCTTCCAGCTCCTGGCCGCCGCCGATGGTGACCACGGCGAGCTCCGGTGAGAAGCCTTCCACGTGGTCCTTTTCCTTTTCAAGGAAGGACATGGGGATGAAGAGGGGAAAAGCGGCGTTTTTATGGCCGGTGGCTTTGAAGCGGGAATCCAGCGCGTCCTGGATATTCTCCCAGAGTGACCAGCCATAGGGCCGCACGACCATGCAGCCCCGGACGGGCGCGTAATCGGCCAGTTCAGCGCGCTGCACAAGTTGGTTGTACCATTCAGAGTAATTTTCAGATTTGGGCGTGAGTTTCTTCTCGTTCATAGGTTTCCTGTTTTACTTTCGATAATGACAGTTGATTAGATAATGGAATAAGTTTTGAGGACAGAGATCACGTCTTTGGGCTTGGGCGCAAAACTCAGATAGTCACGGCTGGGGATGCCGATGTAATCATCGAGATCGGTGAACATCGTCTCCATGACGTGATACCAGCCGTCGCCCACCAGGATCAGCGGTTTGGGGTCAATGGTGTGCAGGATCAAATGGTTCCAGGTCAAAGAGATTTCCACCAGGGTACCCACGCCGCCGGGCAGAGCAACGGCTGCGTCGCACTCTTCAACGAGCCGGTCGAGCCGCTCTTTGAAGGTTCCACAGCGCCATTCTTCTGTAATCCAGGGGTTAGGCGCTATCGGGCGATAGGATTCGATCTCATCGCTGGTTACACCGATCACCGGAACGCAGGCTTCGCTGGCGCCTTTGGAAATTGCACCCATTGTGCCGTAATAACCACCGGTCATCACGGCCAGATCGTTTTTCCCCAGCAAACGCCCAAGCGCGTAGGCGTCGTTATATGCCTGGGACTCCGGAAGGGGGCTTGCGCCGCCAAAAACGCTAATCTTCTTCATGCTTCTCCGTTCCCTTCCTGGTTGGGTCCTCATCCCAGGTGCGAGTGAAATTCTGCGCCAATTTCTTCAAAACGGCATCCTCAAGGTCTATCTGCGTTACGCTGGCAAGCTGCAGCAGATAGAGCGTAACATCCGCCAATTCGCCGGCCAGCATTTGAGGATCTGGGGCGCGTTCCTGCCATTGGAACAATTCCAGCACCTCTGCAGCCTCAATGCTGAGGGAAAGCGCCAGATTTTTCGGGGTTTGTGGACGACGGCTGTCTGAGTTGTACCAGCCTTTTTCTTCCACAAACCGGTTCATTTTATCGGTCAAGGCTTTAATATTCATAACTTCAAAATTATACATGATAGTCTGGGATTAGATGGGGAGGATCAGCGGCCTTCCGTCTTGCGAGCCAATACGCCAAAGGCTTTCGCTTTGGGCATGACGCTGAACCCCGCCTTTCGCAGGCGATCCACAACACCTCGACCGACACTCGCACCGGTCCGGCTATCGGGATTGCCAATGTAATGGAACAGGCGACCGTTGGGTTTGAGGATGCGGAAAAAATCATGATACAGTGCGCCGGCGTAGAGCTGCCCGGCCAGATTGAAGGTTGGCGGGTCATGCAGGATGGCGTTGAAGGCTTCGTCCGGGAAAGTGCAAACCTGGTCGGCGCTGTCGCCGATCAGTTGAACGATGCGAGTGTCTGTGAACAGTGCCTGCGACCAGGGGTTCATCCGGCAGATGGCTATTACGACCGGATCAAACTCCACCGTGACGACGAGACTGGCGGTTTTGGCGGCCTGGATGGCCGTGTAACCGAGGCCGGTTGTGGTGTCGAGAACGCGGCCATAGGCCTTGCCAAGGGCCCTGAGTTTTTGAGCAGTGTCCTCCACGGGCGTGGTTTCTTTGATGCGATGCATGGGGATGCCCGAGATGAGCATGGTCGGTGCTTTTGGCGTGGGCATCAGGCTGTAATAGCGGTTAGTAAAATCTGAAAAAGCCTTCACCTTACGCAGCGTCCCATCTGCTAGGCGGTAACAGCCGTTCTCATCCTGGTTAATCTTGTCGATCTGTTCAAGGGTTAGAGTCTGGCCGTCGGGAAGCTGCCATCCTTGCGGGCTGCGGGTGACGGTGTGGGTCGTTATTCCCAGGTCGGTCGAGAGCGGATATTCTGAGGCCTTACTGGCTTCCGCCAGTGGGCGCGTTTGATAATGTGAAAATATCGGTTGAATGCACATGGGGTTAATTGCCGAAGAAGAGTTCCTGCCAGATTTCCCAATTCTCAACCTCGTCCACCATGACGGCGGGTTGGGTGGGGGTGGCAGTGACGGACACGGAAGGCGGCAGCAACACAATGGGCACATCACTATCCTGGATCATACCGGCTTCTTCCCGGGCCCATTTTTCAACGGCCTTATCCGAATCGGCGCCGGCGACTTTGGTTTGTAAGACTGAACGAGTCGCCTCCAGATTGGCATATTCCAGGGTGAGCGTTTTTTCCTGGCTGCGCAGGCGCGAGAGCAGAACCATACGCTGATTGAAGTTCATTAATAACACAACCAGGATGGCTGCCACCACGACGACAATGATGTGTTTATCAGTCAGGATCTTTTTCATCGGTTTCCAAAAGGCAGAGCGTTGGTTGACAGCAACTGCTGAACATATTGTACCATTTTCATCAATCGTCGTCAGAAAAAAGCCCCCCATTATACCAATGGGGGGCGATGCCGAAGGAGGGAGTTGAACCCTCATGAGCCCAAGGCTCACTACGCCCTGAACGTAGCGCGTCTGCCAATTCCGCCACTTCGGCGCAGGACTTTATTTTATCCGAAAACTTTGTATTGTCAACCTTTTGGGACACCCTTTGGGACAGAGTCTCCAGATCGCCGTTAACCCAAAAAAGCGTTATATTGCACTGTCAATTTGAAATTTCCCCTATACATGACTTTCACAAGCGAATATTGATGACAAAATGGTTGTTGTTTAGACCGTCAATGCCAGATTTTCGGGTAAAATTGACATACGAGTTTGGAGGTTTATTAATCGATTTGATATAGTAAAGGAGATACCTTGAAGAAAAAATCCCAAACCACCTTTTGGCTTGTCATTTATTTTCTGATGGTCTTCCTCCCTTTGGGCATGATATTGATCCTTCCCAGGCCGCAAGGTCGGGAGTTCTTGCGGGAAGTATCAGTGGCGCTGGGGTTCGTTGGCATGGCCTTGTTGGGGTTGCAGACGATCCCAACGTCACGCCTGAAATTTTTCGTCCGAGCCTTCCCGATGGACACGCTCTATGATTTCCATCACAGGCTGTCCATTTTTACATTCTTGGCGCTATTGGCCCATCCGATACTTTTGTTTATTAACAATCCGGCAACGCTGCAGCTGCTCAACCTTGTGACCGCTCCCTGGCGAGCACGGGCTGCCGTAGTCGCTGTTTTGGCGATGCTGGTATTGGTCGTGACGTCCGTTTGGCGGGAGGCGCTGAAGATCCGATATGATATCTGGCGTTGGATCCACGATGGCCTGGCGTTTCTGGCGATTGGCCTTGGGCTCTTTCATATGTTCAAGGTGAATTACTATATGTCAATGCTTCATCAGAAGGTCATCTGGCTTTTCCTGGCTGGTATTTGGTTGGCGATTCTTATCTATATGCGTCTGGTTCGGCCCATCCTGATGCTGCGGCGACCCTATCGCGTTGTGGATGTGATTAAGGAACGCGGCGACAGTTGGTCGTTGGATCTTCAGCCCGTGGGTCATTCCGGCATGTCATTCGAGGCTGGGCAATTTGCCTGGATCACGGTGGAATCGCCCTTTGTCTTCCGGGAAAACCCATTTTCATTTTCGATCAGTTCAGATCGTGATGATAAGAAGATTGGTTTCACCATTAAAGAGCTTGGTGATTTCTCCAGCACCGTCAAGAACATGAAGCCGGGTGATACGGTTTATGTTGATGGACCTTATGGCACCTTCAGCATGGATGATCATGAATCCAAAGATTTAATCTTCCTGGCCGGCGGCATTGGTTCTGCGCCGGTGATGAGCATGCTCCGCACTTTGGCGGATCGCAAGAGCGAGAAGCAGTTGACTTTCCTCTATGGCAATCCCACCTGGGAGAGCGTTATCTACCGAGAAGAACTTACGGAACTTGAAAAACAGCTAAATCTCAATTTGGTTCATGTATTGGAACGGCCGCCCGAGGATTGGGAGGGTGAGACGGGTTTCATCAATGCTGATGTGCTCCGACGGAATCTCCCGGACAATTATAAAGAGGCCACCTTTTTTATCTGTGGCCCGTTACCGATGATTGAGGCGGTGGAAGCTGCGCTGGCTGAGGTGGATGTTGCCCCGCAGAATATTTATTCCGAACAATATGAAATGGCCTGAGAGGAGCTGATATGGATATTCAACACATACTTGAACGTTGGTTTATCGCAATCACGATTGTGATCGCCCTGATCCTGGTTGTTTTGTTTGGCTTGCTCCAGGGTGGGATTATCTAGCCATTGGGCATGCTGTCAGTTGCAGATGGAAAAAATCTGTTTGTGAGTGACTATCGCACAACAAAGTTAATAAAAAACTCCGGGTTGTATCGAAATACCCGGAGTTTTTTTATTTCTAAAATATTCTGATTATTCGGGACGGATCAGGCCTTCCATATTTACCGTTACCGCTGTGTTGAGATCCGCGATACCGTCATACATGAGCTGGATGAGGTAGGTCGCATTGTGCATGAACCCACCCGGGTCCTTGACGACAAGGTGATAGTTATAGGCAGCTTTCAGCAACCTGGGTGACCAGGTGGCATAAGCATTCCCGAAATTCAGCTCACCCTCATCAGCCTCACCGTTGCCATTGCTGTCATTGAACCAGTAGGGGTAAGTTGTGCTGTCATAGATGATCGGGCTATTGAGCACGTCACTGGCGTATTGCTGAATGGCAGCGTAGAACTTATTGTGTATGGTGTTCACTTCGCCGCTCACGCCTTCGCTCGTGTCGCCGTCGCCGTCATAATCCAGTGTGCCGTCCATGCGGATGGCATAAACATCAACAGATTCGCTGACCACGGGGTGGCAGGCAGCGCATTCCTGCGGATCAATGGCGGAGGAGTGGGGGTCATGACAATCGGTGCATTGCTGATAGTCTTCCACGTGGGGGTAGAACCCGGCGTAGGTTTGCCCGGGATATTCATAACCCACTTCCACATCTGCACCGTAGCGGACGGCGCCGCCGATCTTATAGTGGACATTGATGAACGTGATATCTTCGTTGATCTCATCCTCAGCAAGCCCATCGGTGGCGGCTGCAACATCCGGGCCGGCTTGCGTCGCCTGGTGGCATTCCAGGCAGTTGGCGACCTGGTTGGGGACGGTTACCTCGACGCCCGATGGGAAAATGGCGGTTTCTTTGATCTGTGATGTCGGGTTGTGACAGACATAACAGTTCACCACGGATCCAATTTTGGCGGCGTGGTCGACAACCTCCACGGCTGTGCCGTCCTGGCCCAAATAATCAAGATAGCCATAGGCGCTGTGGCATTTGGCGCAGCCAACAGGCACTTCAGGCGGTTCTTCTTCATCCCAATGTGTAAAGGGTTCGGCTGTGAAATCAGAATGACCAGAATCGAACCAATTCTGACTGATTTCTGCGATCGATTGCGGACGGGGTTCAGGTGGCAGAACCACCTGTCCGATCAGGATAGCTGCTAACCCGCCCAGGAGGAAAAAGATGATCAATAGTGGCCAAACAAATTTTTTCATATCCGATTCTCCTAAGTAGATGGTGTTTGGTCTCTTCTACCTCCATTTTACCTTAAATTTTGTGAATTATTGGTGGCTGTTTTCAAAATGTGATATTCGGTATAATCAAAACGTTCTTTTTGTTTGATTGGGACAATATGAAAAAAATTCGATTATTAATCTTCTTGGTACTGCTAATTTTAACCGCATGTCAGGGCGGCGGTGCAACAAGGCAATCAGTGGTCGAACAAACCGGTACCGCCCTCGCACAGATCCCGACGGACACGCCCGAACCGACGGGAACCCCGACTCGGAGGGTGACCGTTACCCTGACCCCTACACCGACCAAAATCCCCGACACCCCCACGCCTACGCCCACACCCTGGGCGCTGGAATCCTTCAGTACACGCCTGTATCCTGGCGCCGCGCCTGTTCAATATATCAACGACACCTGCGCCTATCTTGAAAACAAGTGGGGTACGGATAAAGCCGATCCTGGCACGGTTGTTGTACCCATAATGTTTCACAGCATCCTCGAACCTGGGAAACAAGCGACCAAGGCTGAGGATATAACAACAGATTATTTTGAATATTTTATGGATTATGCTAAACAGTTGGGTTTCTCAACCATTACCACGACCGAATTGGTCGAATTCCTGAAAGGGAACCAGGTAATTCCGCGACATTCGATGATCCTGATTCTGGATGACCGTCGGCCGGATACGCCTGGTCTGTTCATGCCATACCTGGAGGCCAATGATTGGACTCTGACCCTGGCCTGGCCCACCACGGCCGACACTTCTGAAGCGCTTTGGGCGAAGATGGAGGCTTATGTGGAAACGGGTCGGGTGGAGGTGCAATCGCACGGGCATAACCATGCCTACATCCAAAGCTACACCCCGCAGGATGTGGTGGAAGAAGAGATTTACCGGCCGATCGAGGTGATCGAGTCCCATTTTAGCGCAGCGCCAAAAGCCCTGATCTGGCCTGGCGGCAACTTCACTCAGGAATCTGTGATAATGGCTGCGGATGCGGGCTTTGAGCTTGGGTTCACGGTTTACTCCCGCGGCCCCATCATGTACAACTGGATCCCGCTGGGGGAGCCCGAGCAAGCCGTCGACAATCCCTTGATGGTGCTGCCCAGAGCCTGGTCATCTGCTGCGGATGTTGCCTTAATAAAGGCCCTGGAGATCAGCGAAGCGGCCGCCGAACAGGCGGCAGAGGTTCGCGGACAAGAGCAGCTCTATTTCGATTTGTTTTGCACGCCGGCAGAAGGTGATTGATCTTGCGACAAAAACCAGTTTTCGTCCTAAGTATAAGCCTCATCCTGGCAGTCGCCCTGAGCGGCTGCTACCGGCCGGGCCCGGGCGCTAAAACCTGGCAGGCTTCAGGTGTGGATGGAAGCGGCTTTGAGCCAAATAGGACGGCAACAGCCTCACCTTTTAATGCTGACGGTATAGGCGGAGTTGCTGCGCTGGTCATACCCACACCGAATGATCCCGTCACGTTGCCGACCCTGCGAAGTGAGGCTGTGCAATACACCGTCCAGGTCGGCGATACGCTGGCGAAGATCGCCCTGCGCTACCAGGTGACGGTTGATGATATCCTTGCAAATAACGAGATAGTGAACCCCAACCAGATCGAAGTTGGCTTGGTGTTGGCTATCCCGCCGGCTACTTTGGACCAGGTTGCCTCAGCTTTCAAGATCGTCCCTGATTCTGAATTGGTCAACAGCCCAGCTGCCGCCGGTTTTGACACGGCCGCGTTCGTCAAATCCTGGGGAGGCTATTTGGCCGGCTATGAGGAAGAGGTTGATGGGAGGATGATGAGTGGGGCTGAGATCGTGAGCCGAGTGGCGCTGGAATATTCGGTCAACCCCAGGCTGCTCCTGGCGGTGCTGGATTATCACAGCGGTTGGGTCAGTCAGCAAAATCCGGATGAAAAGACGCTCATCTACCCGATGGGATTTTACGATGCCTGGCGGGAAGGGCTTTATTCTCAACTTGGTTTTGCTGCGAATTTATTGAACGAGGGTTACTATCTCTGGAAGATCAATGTTATCAGCGTCTGGACTCTCTCCGATAACACCGTGGTGGGGGCGAACCCGACGATCAACGCCGGGACAGCCGGCGTTCTGAACCTGATGCGCTATTGGACTGATCGGGCGAGTTGGGAAACTGCCACCACCGAAAACGGGGTTTATGCCACTTATATCGGCTTCTTTGGCTCGCCATTCGCTTACACCTTTGAGCCAATGATCCCGGACGACCTGTCACAACCCACTCTGCAATTGCCTTTTGAGTTGGGGGAAGTTTGGTCCTATACAAGCGGCCCGCACGGCGGTTGGGATTCAGGCTCCGCCTGGGCTGCTCTGGACTTCGCCCCGCCAGGTGAGGCGCTGGGCTGCACGCCGAGCAGTAGTTGGGTGACAGCGTCGGCGCCGGGTGAGATCGTTTATGCCAGAGATGGCGCGGTGATCCAGGACCTGGATGGCGATGGCGTCTGGCAGACGGGCTGGTCCATTCTCTATATGCACATTGGCAGCAATGACCGGGTGCAGGTCGGCGATTGGCTGGAAACGGGTGATCGCATTGGACATCCCTCCTGTGAAGGCGGCTTCTCCACCGGCACGCATCTGCACATTGCGAGGCGTTATAATGGAGAGTGGATCGCGGCGGATGCCGAACTGCCGTTTGTGATGGATGGCTGGGTATCTTCCGGCTATGGGGTGGAATATGACGGGTATTTAACCAAAGGGGAGTCGATTGTGGAGGCATGGAATGGGCGCGCATCGTTCAACGCCATCCAGCGCTAGAGACCGATATTACCGCAACCGCCTGAAAAGGATGGGGTTGCTGGTGGTCTCCGCGTTTGTTTTGGCTGTGACCGTTTGTGGTGGGTTGGCCTATCCCGTGCTGGCGCCGGATGCGGATGCCGAGATAGGTTTCGCGAGTGCCTACACGCCTATGCCTGTGCAGACCATGACCCCGACCACTGAACCGACTGAAGTTCTGCCGACGCCGACGGCGATTCATACCCAACGGACCGTTGAGCCTTACGCCGGCCAAAATCAGATCATCCCTCAGAGCGAAGAAAAACATATCCTTTATTACACCATTGCCGGTGACAGCTTACCCGTTGTCAGCGCGCACTTCGGGGTCGACATGCCCGAGATAACCTCGCCCGATCCGATTGATCGGGAAGGGCTGCTCCCGCCCGGGCAGTTGTTGATTATCCCGGATGTCCTCCCGGAAATCAGCGCCCAGACCAAGCTGCTGCCTGACAGCGAGGTGACGTTCTCACCCTCCACGGTGGATTTTGACGTGGAAGCCTTTGTGAACGCGGCAGGCGGCTACCTCTCAACTTACACGGAAGACCTGAACACGACAGGGGTGACGACCGGTGCGGAGATTATTGAAAGGATTGCGCTTGAGTACTCCGTTAATCCTCGCTTGCTCCTGGCTTTCCTGGAGTTCCGTTCAGGCTGGGTGTATGGGGATGCCGTCAGTCATGAATCATTGATTTATCCCTTGGGTTATAAGAACCCGTTGAAAGATGGGCTTTATATGCAGTCCGCCTGGTTCGCCAGCACAGTGATGGGGGGGTATTATGGGTGGCGCGAGGGTCGCACGTTGATTGTAAGTTTTGCGGACGGACGAATCCTGCGGCTGGCGCCCGAATTGAACGCCGGGTCGGTTGGCTTGATGCAGGCTTTCTCCGAACTATATGATTACGACACCTGGTCGGACTTGCTGTATGGCGAAGATAATTTCTTTGATTTCTTTGACTCGATGTTTGGGAACCCCTGGTTGCGAGCACAGCAGGTTGAGCCGCTGATCCCGGCGGATACCGTTCAGCCGGAAATGATCCTGCCATTTGAAATTGGCCGTTTATGGGCTTTCACTGGTGGACCGCATGCCGCCTGGAGCTCGGCGGATGTCTGGGCGGCGCTGGACTTTGCACCCGCCAGCGCCGAATCCGGTTGTCACGAATCCACCGCCTGGGTGACCGCGTCCATACCGGGGTTGGTCGTCCGCTCCGGGAACGGCGTCGTGGTGATTGACCTGGACGGAGATGGTCACGAACAGACGGGATGGACCTTACTTTATTTACATATTGCAACAGAAGGACGCATTGAGGAGGGAGCTTGGGTCGAGGTCGGTGATCGGATCGGGCATCCTTCCTGCGAAGGTGGGCGCGCTACCGGTACTCATGTGCATATGGCGCGGCGCTACAATGGTGAATGGGTCCCGGCGGACGGTCCGCTGCCGTTCACGCTAAGCGGATGGGTAGCGAAAGCGGGAACCCTTGCCTATAAGGGTTGGCTGATCAAAGGGAGTGAGGTTCGGTACGGCAGCACGGCCAGCACCTGGATTTCGCAAATCACCCGGGACGAGTAGCGTTTTCTTTATATTATCCAATTTCATCATTGCAATTTTGAAGTGCACGTTCTTCCGTTGAACATGCCGGGTAAGAAAAGAGTGCGCTCAAAACCGGAGCGCACCCTTGTATCTTGGTCAAGTAATAACAGTGTTTGGGGTTAGTTTTCACTACATCTTAAGGTTACTTACTTTCATTCAAAGCACGATAGACGAGATCGAGTACTTTCAAACCATCCACTTGTTGGACATCATAGGCATTATCGGATAAATACATGTCGCTGTCATCACTCAGGCCGCTGTTCGGCAGGTCCTGAATGCTGGCCCAGAAATTCCAAAACGGCAGATCGTATTCCACCGCTAATTTGGCCAGGTTGTGGTTGACGCGTTCATCGAGTTCCCGGTTGTCGGGCTTGGTGACGATTACCGGCACG
>JAXHUD010000034.1:0-17829 GCA_034189815.1 Chloroflexota bacterium | reverse complement strand
CAAGCAATATTTCAAGAAATCTTTTGTTTCGAATTCCATCCGATGGCATAGAAAGTGGGGATGAATAAAACTCTGTTCCCTTTTTCCCGCGCCTGATTGTCTGTTGCTTTAAAGGACCCCAACATCACCGGGTTTACGAAGCCCTTGAGGTCATCCTCCAGAACCTGCCATTCGGATGGGTCAGGCTCGGTCTCTGAGTCCCACTCTGCGCCGAGAAGGCCACTAGTGACGTTTGCCAGGCCGGCCTCATGGAACAGGCCTCGCAGTTTCCGACCAAGAGTCACGTCAGCGCTTTGCGCTGCCAGCGCTTGCGTTTGTAATTTGCCTAATTGGTCCAATGGCGGGGGGGAATCAATTCGACCGGCATGGTCCGGTTCCGCCAGGGCCATCACCGCGCCAGCCGGACGGGTTACCCGGCGCATCTCGGCCAATATCTGGGCGGGGTTTGCGACCCAGAGCAACAAGTAATGACAGAAGACGACATCAAAGGCATTATCCGGAAAGGGCAGCAGATGCCCATCGGCTCCAGCCAGTCGGAAGGTTTCGTTCTCTCTTGCTGCAAAAGCCAGGTTGGCATGGTCGATATCGATGCCAAAGAGGTCGAATGAGGTTTCCCTGGCAAGCCGGCTCATCACCGCACCGGTCCCGCAGCCGACTTCCAGCACCTGGTCGCCTGAAACCAGCCCAACACTCTCAAAAAGGTGCCGGCGGACGGCTGCCGTCCATTGGGATTGTTGCAGGTAACGCTGGTGCCAGTCTGCCAGGTTCATTGGCGTTCGCCTTGCCTGTTTACCTCGCCGCCCAGACCTGCTCCCAGTCGTCCCTTAGCAGGTTGCCCAGCATCTGGTCATACATCCCCTGCGCAGGCAGCACGTCACCGTCGGGCTCTACATAGAGCCAGGCTTTCCCCGCGCCTTTTGGCGCTTCCTGTTCGTCGGCATTTTCCAGTTCCAGGGAGACGGGGTTGTTCCCGGAATAGGGTACTGGCATATCCCAGACCAGCTCCAATTGCTGAGTTGCGGCCACATCCCGCAGGCGCTGCAGTTCTTCCGCCAGTGCGGGGTCTGCTGCGCTGAGGGATAGCGCGTTCGCATCCATCTCTGCCAGACGTTCGATCACGGGCCCCAGGTCTTCGCTGTCGCGCAGCGTGAGGTGCACGGTGGTGAACAGGTCCTCGGGCAAGACTGCTTCCAGTACTTGCCAATCTCGTTCATCGTCAGGATCAAAGACCATCATCAGGTGGTCCAGACCGCTTTGCAGCAGACGATCCAGATAGGTTTTATCCGCGCATTTCAGGCCGTCGCTGAGCAAGCCCGTAACCAGGCCGAGGTCTTCAGTGAGCTGGAGCAATTCGGGCAAATCTTCCCGCAGCGTCGGTTCGCCGCCGGTGAAGAGGATATGCGGCACACCGGCCTTATAAGCCTTATGAAGGATGGCGGACCATTCTTCGGTCGTCAGTTCCCGATCAACCCGGTCTGTGGGGGCGTCCTCCGGCCGGCTCTTTTCGCCAACCTTGTAGGTCAGGGCGCAATCCATTCGGTAGGGCGCGGAGAGCGAGGCTGTATAGGGTTCCTGACGCTCGATATTCAGGTACGTCACCGGATCGAGGTCGGGGGTGTGGATCAGGGTTTGGATTTGATTCTGGAAATTCTCAAAGTCCATTTTCACCTGATCTACGCCCACCTGGTAACGGCGAGCGACTTCCGAGATGATCTCTTCTTCCGGTGTCTCTTTAATGATGTGATAGGCGTATTCCACCGCTGTCTGGTTCAGGTGCAGCACGGTGGAGGCGTTGATGACCAATAGGCCGCTGCCATCTGCTTCGATCCGGAGATGGAGACGGTAGGGCTCATCCGACTCAGGCGGGGTTTGATAGCTGTACATACCGGCGGGCAAGGGTTCTTTTTGGGAGAAAAATTGCTTGATGGATTCAATGAGATTAGCCATTTCCGCTCCGTTCAGGTGGTAAAAATAGGATTTTGGATGGGGTCAATTGTTTGGTGTTCGCGCGCCAAGGGGCAGCCGCCGCCGCACTCGGGCAGGAAATCGCAGGACTGGCAGCCTTCGGGAACGTCCTCCCGGTTGCGAAGCTGCAGCGCCAGGGGGTGTTCCCAGATCGAGGCCCAGTCGTCTTCCAGCAGATTACCCAGAGAATGATAATAGGATTGACAGGGGATCACATCGCCATTGGGCTCTACGCACATATTGTACAGCGCTGCTGTACAGCCTTTTACGCCAAGATCCAACTGCATGGGATTGAAGTGGCAATATTGTGTGGGGGTATACCATATCAGGCGTTGACCCTGTGCCTGCGTGATGGCCCGGGCGCTTTCCAACAGAGTCGGCAGTTCTTCTTCGTGTAATCCGGTGCCGACCTCTTCGCCTTTCCCGGAATAGATTAGGGCGTTTACCCCCACAGTCGGAACACCGAGTTCGCCCAGGAAATGTAAAGTGTCTTTGATCGTTGGGCTGTTGTGCGTCAATAGGGTTGTATTGGTCATGACGTACAAAGGGGACTGAACCACGTTGCGGATGCCAGCGGTTGTTTCCTCCCAGGCCCTTTTAGCAGCGACCATCTGGTCATGGATATCCGGGTCATGGGATTCCAATGTTATCTGGACATGGTCCAGGCCTGCCTCGACCAGCTTGTCCAGAAAGGCTTTATCGGCCAGCTTTCGTCCGTTGGTGTTCAGGCCGGTGATCAGCCCCTTCTGTTCTGCGTAGGCGATTAATTCAATGAGATGGGGATAAAGGGTCGGTTCACCGCCCGTGAAGACGAGATGTGGGATCCGCAAATCCCAGACTCGGTCTATCACCGCTTGCCACTCTTCGAGAGATAGCTCTGGATACTTGCGAGATCGGGCGTTGTAGCAATGGCTGCAGTTATTGTTGCAGCGATAGGTTATCGCCAGGTCCATTCGATATGGCGCACTGGGTTTGGCGCTGAAAGGCGCCGTGGTTTCCAGATCCAGCTCACAGATCGGGCAGGCGCCGTCAGGCGCCAGGAGTTCTTCCAGTTGGTAGATGAAAGATTGATAGTCCGCCTTGGCCTCCGTGCGAGAGACGTTGAAATCCCGCCGGAGCGAACGAGCCACAATATCTGGTGCAACGCCTTCCAGGTGGAAAAATGCCATTTGTGCTGCGGAGGGATTCAAATGGACGACTTGGTTGGCGTTGACAATCAGTAAGCCCCGGCCATCCGGGTCAATCCGAAGGTGAATGCGTGCTTTCCCGTTGTCATCTTCCCGCCGATAATGATAGATTCCGGTACCGGGTTTGTTGACAGGGTGTAGAAGCTGATCCAACTTACTTATAATGTTTTCAGAAGTTTTCATAATGAGTGAAGGGTAGCGCCCGGCATTATTAGCGCCAGGCGCACACAGTAATATTTAAATTAGCGACCACCACCAGCGCAAGCGCAAGCGCATCCCGCACAAGCGCAGGCGCAGGCACATGAACTCCCGCCGCCACCACCGCCTCGGAAACCACCGCTGCCGCTCTTGCTCGACTTGGGGATGGGGTTAGTGCGGTTGGTGATACCACTGGTGAAGGAAGTCAGGTTGCCGACGGCGCCAGCAGCCATTCCCGTGACGCC
Organism: Chloroflexota bacterium; assembly: GCA_034189815.1. Lineage (GTDB taxonomy): Bacteria > Chloroflexota > Anaerolineae > Anaerolineales > Anaerolineaceae > Brevifilum. The sequence goes on along the minus strand of JAXHUD010000034.1, from coordinate 14,234 downwards.
ATTGACGACACCGGCTGCGAAATCGGAACCGGGGATATGGGGCAGGGATGGCGATCCGCTGCTGCTGCCACCACTGGACGGCACAGAGGTTGAGCCGGTGCCGGAGCGAGAGCCGCCCACACGGCCGAGGTTTCGGCGATAGACGGGCGAATAACGAGGCCACCACATAGGTACGAAGACCGGCCCCCCCATAAAGGTACGACGTGTACGGTCGGCGTAGTCCTCGTCCATCATGGTCCATTCCATGGTCTGGTTGTATTTTTCACTTTTGACTTCGGGTGTTTCCGCTTTTTCGACCATCGCCCATGCACGGTTGATGATGTCCTCATAGTAAGCGATCGTTTCCTTGCGGGAAAAGCCTTTCATCTTCTTGGAGACGCTGTTCACCAGGTCCACCATCATCTTCTGCAGGGCCGCTCGACGTTTGGCTTTGGGCGCTTTGAAGGCTTCCAGGAAGGCTTTCTCATAGGGATGCAGGCCTTCGGGCAGCGGATCGGTGACATTCAGCTCGAGCGGATCCTGGACTTTGACTTCGGCCGCTTCTTTCTTGAGGGTGCCGAAGAGAATCATAGTCATGATCTTGTCCATCGGCTGTTCCATCAGGATGGCTGCTTCAACAGCCGTCAGGCCGCGTTTGATGCCGTGCCCCTCTATTTTCATCTTGGGCGGTAGGTATTTCATCTTGCGTTTCTGCGCACCCACAGTGCCCTGATAGATGCTCCAGCCAAAAATGGCAACGAAGAACAGACCAAAACCGAAACAGCAGATGTTGCCGCCGATGGCTGAGAGGATTGATCCGATCAAGCCAGGGGAGGACCCGGTTGAGGATGAAGGCTGGTCGTTTACCGGAATTTTGGTCACAACCGCATTTTCCGGGACATACTCGGCTGGGAAGGCTGCGCCGAATTGGTAGCGGGTGTGTGTGTTTGCGTTCTCTGTGTACCAGGAATAGTAGACTCGGTCTTCAGCTTCTGTCCGGCCGGTATCATCGGGTTCATCGGGGCCGGGCCAGCCGGAGGGCGTGTAGTACACACCTTCGTTGTCTCCCACGCCCGGAGGGAGGATGATCGTCACCCGGTAGGCTGTGTTTTGGCTCTGGTCATATTGCGAGTCGAACCAGTTGGGACTGAACTGGAAATTAATATAGTTTTCCCTGTCACCACTATCGTAGGGTGTCAGTGCATCTGCCACGCCCGGGATCCAGGCCGTCACCGTGCCGGTCTCACCAGGGGGGATGGCTGCATCGCCCAAGTTGAGCGCAAAGCCGTTTGGTACATAGGGTGAGCTTTCCACACCGGCGACTTCCGCTCCGTCTATTTCAGCCTGAACTGAGCTTTGGCTGTAGGATGATGAGGGCATCCCGATGTCAACAAATTCAATCGGGGCGCCGCTTGGCAGGTTCTGGAATTCAAACAGATACCAGAGAGATAGTGTGCCGTCTTCTTCGATATAGGCTTCGACTTCCATGGCAGTGACTGTGAAATTGTAGTCCTGCGCAGCAACAGGCGCGGGGAGGCCAAAAAGACCCGCTACCACCAAAATGAGAAGGAATATTCGGATTTTCTTCATGAATCACCACTTCGGTTCTTCTGTGAGTTGATATGTGGTCCCGCAATGCGGGCATTCAACAACGGGTGCACCGGCGATCATTTTGACGTCATCAGACGTGATCGGTCCGCCGCAGGATTGACATTTAATCGTCTCCATACCGACTTCGCCGGGGAGATCGACGTTCAGGTTTACGACCTGGTCTCCTGCTTTTTGGGGTGGGTTGAGTTTGGTGCCGACGAAAATGAGTACAAAGCCGATTACCAGACCAACGACGCCCACAACTATCCAACTGGGTGACCCTTCAGGGCTAAATGCACCCAGGATGAAAAGGAAGGCGAATATGATGAAAACGCCTGCTGTGATGAATGCGATGATCTTTCCTGCACGCATGGATACCTCCAATAAATAAATTGTTTTCTGTATTCAGATATATTCTAGTCGAAGTATGGGGCCCTTACCTGATAAAATCACTGGTTTTCTCCTGTTCAGGTAAGCGGCGATATAACGTATAATTAAAAAGTTCTACGAGTCAAATCAACACAACCACTTTCATTATACAGGATACTGACCCATGACAGAAGATGCCGTACCCGATATTGTGATCAGCCGGTTACCCTGGTATTTACAAACCCTCAACCAGATGGCCAAGGGGGGGATGCATACTGTATCGTCGAGTATGCTGGCAGAGCGTCTCAGTACAACTGCTGCCCAAATCCGTAAGGATTTATCCTATTTTGGCGGATTCGGCAAACAAGGCACGGGTTACTCCATATATTATCTCATTGAGCAATTACAAATGATCCTCAACCTTGACCGGGTTTGGCAGGTTGCGGTGGTGGGTGCAGGTGACCTTGGCCGCGCGCTGACCCATTACCAGGGTTTTGCCGCCCGCGGGATTGAAATTGTGATGCTGTTTGATGTTGATCCCAAGGTTATCGGCACTAAGGTCGGCTCAGTTGTCGTGCAGGATGTGGCAAAGTTGGAGGACGCCATCAGGGATAAGGGGATAAAAATCGCAATCCTGACCGTGCCGGCGCAGGTCGCCCAGGAAACCGCAGAAAAACTGGTGGATGCCGGCGTCGAAGCGATCCTGAACTATGCGCCGATCACCCTGATGCTGCCGGATGACGTGCACGCCCAGCATATTGATCCGGTGCTGCATTTGCAGCGTATGATGTACTATTTGGGAGAGGATGAGTGATTAGGATTTGGGGGGATTTTCGAGCAAGGTCATCAGCAGGTCGAGGTTCTTCACCTTTTTGGTTTTTTGATTGAATAGAGTTTGATCGTCTGTGGTTTCTCTGATCCGCAGGCTGCGCCGGTGGATGCGACCCTGGACCTCGTCCCAGGGATATGTTTCCCCGTGGATGCGCAAGCCTTCAGTTTCGGCCGTTAATTGAGGATGGAATAAGATGTCTTCCCCTGCCTTCAGGCGTTGAAGGGTGGTTTGGTAGAGGATCGGTAGCAGCCTGTTACGGACCTGGCCGATAAGGTCTGAGACGCCCTCAAATCGATCGGTGATCTTATAAGATTGCCCGGCGTTAATTTCCAACAACATTTTTGAGCGGACAGCGATATTGCTGGTGGCGAATTTGATCACCTTGATCCGTTCGTCGAACCGCTGGATGGTTTGCCAGGATAAGAAGGTTTGCTGTTTCCCTTGTTTGATATTCAGGCCGTTGACGTAGAGCGTGACATGATCGGCCCAGTGTCTGCTTGTGATGCTGAGGGTCAATATGCCCATGACCAGCGCCAGCAGGAAGCCAAGCAGCGGCAACGGCGCGGTACGCAGAAGAACGCTGCGGCCGTGCGCCTGGACCGCGTGCCAGGAGGTGAATGCCCCGTTCAGCAGAAGCGCCAGAGCCATGAGAATCAGCAACACGCCGGTCAGGATCCAGAACCCGTGTTTCAGATTTTGGCGCCGAATGGGATAGCCCTTGACCTTGCCACCAGGGTTGAGAGTCCGGGCATCCTGGGGGGTGGCAGATGATCCTGTAGCGGATATGGCAATGTTTCCCATTTTTTTGCTCCTTAGGATCAGACTTTTGACGGCAGGTTACGGCTCAATTCTTCGATCATGGAGAAAGACCTGGCAGCGCCTTCGACCACACAGGTGGTGGGATTATCAACAAGGTAAGCAGGGATCCCCAGCGATTTGGTGAGGAATTTATCCATCCCGCGCATCAGGGATGTGCCGCCGCAAAGCGCGACGCCCCGGTCGATGATATCGGAAATGAGCTCGGGCGGCGTTTGTTCCAATACATGCTGGATCATGCTCACTACCTCCTGAAGGGGACGCTGGAGCGCTTCCACAATCTCGTCCGTGGTTAGCGTGGCGGGGCGGGGAAGACCGGAGACCTGGTCCTGTCCCTGGATGTCCATGGATTGTTGTTGGTCCTGGGGGATCGCGGCGCCAATGCGGATTTTCAGTTGTTCCGCTGTCGGCTGACCGATGATCAAGCCGTATTTCTGGCGGATATAGTCAATGATCGCCTGGTCCATCCTGAGGCCGGCCACCCGGCTGGTTTGGGCGGAGACGATGCCATTCATCGCCAGGACGGCAGCCTGGGAGGTACCGCCGCCCAGGGAGATGATCATATTGCCTGTGGGGGTGCTGATGGGCAGGTCCACGCCGATAGCGGCAGCCAGGAGCTGCTGGATGAGATTGACATCACGGCTGCCAGCGCCCAGGCCGGCTTCATAGACAGCCCGGCGTTCCACGCTGGTGATGCCGTAAGGGACTGTGATCATCAGCCTGGGGCGGAAGAGCAACATCCGGCCAGTCACCTGCCGGACGAATTCCCGCAGGAGGTTTTCCGTGATCTCATACTCAGCGATTACGCCGTAGCGCATGGGCCGGTTGACTTCGATGTTGTCGGGCACACGCCCCAACATATCCAGGGCGGATTTGCCAATCTCAACCAACTTGAGTTCATCCCAAAGGATGGCGACAACAGTGGGCTCCTGGATCAGGATGTCTCTGCCTTCCGCAATCCTGGTGTTCAGCGTGCCGAGGTCTATTCCAATTTCATGAGAAAGTCTTGCCATTATGCCTTCCTTGCAACTCGGTCAAATGTGGGGGTTGTCCTGCACAGGGGGGTATCAGATATCAAGCATGCGTAACTGTGGCGCAATCTGGTGATATTTGTGTGCATATCGTTCCAACCTTAGCTTAATGCGATAGTGTAATTCTATCATTCTTAGCCCGGTTTCAGGCCAAGATCGCCTATTTATACCGCAATAAAAGTGTTTTGGATATTAGGCTGCTGAGTAAATAAGTCAGGTAGGACCTAGTGTATCCTCCCGATTTTGTTCGTTTGTAAAGCAGGAGGTTGACAAAATAACTCTTGGTCAAAGATTCCCGGAATAATCCCGAAGAGCTACGGGGTTGTGGGATTTTTTATTGTTGTAGAGTGGTCCGATACCAGCAAAATTGATTTGATTTCGATATTGATTTCTACAATATTTTTCAAATGTGGCTCTTTTTATATCTGCTGTTATTAGGCGGGCTGAAGTCCGCACTCTGAAACGTGGAGGTTTTGTTGTTAAGGGAAAGTTTGAATTTTTAAGATCTTGTTCAGTCAAGAGATTATCAGGACTTAATGTTGCCCATACCTCTTCCGTGAAGGGATATAATTAGGCCACATCGTTAGAAAGCGTTTATGCCTTTAGGATGGTTTATGGACCGGATGGAAGAAAGTTATCAGGAGTCATTGGATTTCCTGTACAGTTTTATTGATTACAGCCTCAAACGAAACTTTCGCAACGCTGCAGAGAATTTCAATCTGGATCGGATGCGGCAATTCATGCACCACCTGGGTGATCCGCAGAAGGATTACGGCGTAATTCATGTTGCCGGGACGAAGGGTAAGGGTTCAGTCTCTGCTTTTTGTGCAAATATCCTCAAAGCGCAAGGCTACCGCACCGGCCTCTACACCTCCCCGCACATGATCTCATTTACCGAGCGGATCCGTGTGGACGGAGAGGATATTCCCAGGGCGGATCTGGTTGAATTGGTGAATGTACTTCGTCCGGTCACGGAAGAAATGCCAGAAATCACAACGTTTGAGCTGACCACGGCCTTGGCTTTCCTCTATTTTTCACGTCAAAAAGTCGATTACGCGGTCTTCGAGGTGGGCCTGGGGGGACGGCTGGATGCGACCAACATTGTCGACCCCATCGTTTCCGTTATCACGTCTGTATCCTACGATCATACGAAGATACTGGGCGACACCCTGCGGGAGATCGCCGGCGAAAAAGGCGGCATCATTAAGTCCGGCAAGCCCGTGATCGTGGCGCCGCAGAAATCTGAAGCCCGTCTGCGATTGGAAGAGATTGCGGAGGAACGCAATGCGCCTCTAATTCAGGTCGGGCGGGATTACCTTTTTGCCGCCGATACGCACAGCCTGGCTGGGCAGACCTTCCTTGTCTGGACACCGGACGAACAACCGATGGTGGATGAATTCATCGAATCGGGCGGTCGGGATTATTGGCGGCCGCTGCGTTTTCACATCCCCTTATTGGGGGCTTACCAGGTGGAGAATGCAGCCACGGCTTACACAGCGCTCAAGACCGCGGAGAAATATGGCCTGACCCTTTCGCAGGAAGCCTATCAACAAGGTTTCAGTAGCGTTGATTGGCCGGGACGGCTTGAAATCCTGAGGCGACATCCACCCGTGGTAATTGATTCGGCCCATAACCGCTATTCAGCCCTGCGTCTTCGGCAGGCAATGGATGATTATTTCCCCGGTTTGCCCATCGTGATGGTTTTCGGCGCTTCGCTTGATAAGGACGTCACAGGTATGTTCCAGGAACTGCTGCCCCGGGTCAGGCGGGTGATCACCACTCAATCCGTCCATCCCCGGGCAATCGACGCCGAAGTATTGGTGGAACTGGCGCATCGCAGCGGGCGTTCGGCCACCGCGATCACACCGATTGCAGCTGCTTTGGAGACGGCCCTGGCAGAAGCCGGTGATGAAGCGGTCGTGTTGATCACCGGGAGTATTTTCGTGGCAGCGGCGGCGCGTGAAGTCTTGACAGGCCTCGAAAACGGAACGGCTGATGATGATAAAATTGCTTCAAAAGCGGATGATTAATATTTACCTATTGGAGTGTGCATGAGCGACGAGCAGTGGTTCCCGCCATCAGACGATGAAAGCGATCTGATGGGAAATATCCATCAACGAACTGAAGAATTATATCGGATCACAGAGCGGGAGCCTGATGATGCCGGGTTGATCGTCAGCCCCGCCTTCATCCTCAATGATGTAGTTGTCTTCCCGCGGATGATTTCACCGATATTTATCAATAATGAGATCAGCCCCAAGGCGATCAATGCCGCCCAGGGCCAAAATAGAACCGCCGTTGCCCTGTTCCTTTCGGATTCGGGCGAAGAGGGTGATTTGATGAGCCAATACCTGCCGGTGGGCATGGAGTTGGCCGTTGGCCGGGTGTTGACCCTGCAAGGCGGCAGTCATTCCGCCCTGGTGCAGGGAAGGCGGCGGGTCGAGATTGTCAATATCCTCCAGGTGGAGCCATATCTGATTGTGGAAGCACGTCCAATCACGGACGATTTACGCGGGGATCGGAAGCTGACGGCCCAGATGCGCACCACGCGCAGCCTTTTCGAACGTTGTGTGGCGTTGAGTAACACCCTCCCGGAAGAAGCGCAGCTCTTTTCAATGAATATTAACGACCCATCCTGGCTCTCGGATATGGTCGCCACCGCGTTATCGTTGAACAACGACACCCGTAAGGAACTGATGACCGAAACGGACCCGGGGAAGCGGTTGGATCGGATCAATAAAATACTGGCAGAAGAACTGGATGTGCTTGAATTGGAAGATGAGATCCAGGCCCAGGTGCAAACAGAAGTAGACCGCTCACACCGGGAGTATTATCTGCGTGAGCAGATGAAGGCCATCCAGACGGAGCTGGGCGAGGGCGATCTCTGGACGGAAGAGGTCCGGAAACTGCGCGCTCAAATCAAGGAGCGGGACTTACCTGATGAGGTTCGTCTGCAGGCCGAACGCGAGTTGCAGCGTCTGCAGCAGATGCCACCAATGACGCCGGAAGTTGGGATTATTCGCACTTATCTGGATTGGCTGTTGGAACTACCCTGGAATGACTCCAGCGAGGATAATCTGGATGTGCTCCATGCGGAAGGAGTGCTGGAACATGATCACTATGGTCTTAAGAAGGCCAAGGATCGCATCCTGGAATATATTGCTATTCGCAGCCTGAACCCCACCCGTCAGAAGCAGCCGATTCTGTGTTTTGTTGGCCCGCCGGGAACAGGGAAGACCTCCCTGGGGAAGTCGATCGCCAATGCCCTGGGTCGCAAGTTTGTGCGGCTCTCATTGGGCGGCGTGCGGGATGAAGCGGAGATTCGCGGTCACCGCCGGACATATATCGGTGCGATGCCGGGCCGGATCATTCAAACCATGCGCCGGGCAGAGACGAATAACCCGCTCTTTATGTTGGACGAGGTCGATAAGCTCGGCGCGGACTTCCGCGGTGATCCATCCTCCGCGCTGTTGGAGGTCCTTGACCCTGAACAGAATAATGCCTTCTCTGATCACTACCTGGAAGTGGATTACGATCTTTCAAAAGTGATCTTTATTACCACGGCCAATACACTAAGCTCCATCCCGGCGGCGTTGCTGGACCGGCTGGAGGTGATTGAATTCTCAGGATATATTGAGGAAGAGAAACTCGAAATTGCTCGCCGGTTCCTGATCCCACGACAATTGGAGGAAACCGGATTGGAAGAGGAAGGGATTACCTTTCAAATCAATGCCTTGCAAAAGATCATCCGAGAATACACTTTTGAGGCCGGTGTGCGGAATTTCGAACGTGAGATTGGGCGGGTGCTGCGGAAGATCGCCCGAGCCAAGACAGAAAACAAGTCCTTTGCCAGGCGAGTCACACCGCAAGCCATTCGCAAATTCCTTGGCCCTCAGGAATTCTTTGAAACTCAGGCTGAAAGAGAGGATGAAGTCGGCGTCGCCACGGCGCTGGCCTGGACGGAAAACGGGGGCGAAATTATGCCCGTAGAGGTCCTGATTATGGAGGGGAAGGGGAACCTGCAGATCACGGGCCAGATCGGCGATGTGATGCAGGAGTCGGCGCAGGCGGCGCTCTCGTTCCTGAAGTCCCGAGCGGATGTCCTTAAGGTGGATTCGGAGATATTTGAAAACGTTGACGTCCACCTGCACGTGCCCGAAGGCGCCATCCCCAAGGATGGCCCCAGCGCAGGCATCACGATTGCAACTGCGATGATTTCCGCCTTCACGGGACGGCCGAGCTACCATCTGGTCGGTATGACTGGTGAGATCACACTGCGCGGCAGGGTACTACCGGTGGGCGGCGTCCGGGAGAAGGTCCTGGCGGCCCATCGAGCTGGGTTGAAAAAGCTGCTGCTGCCTGTTCGGAATGAGAAGGATCTGGAGGACATCCCCAGGAGCGTGCTCAAAGAAATGGACCTGGACTTCATCAAGCACATGGATGAGGTGCTGCCGCTGGCCCTGCACGATGCCAAAACTGAGAAAAAGAGCTCCAAACGGAAATCACAAAAGAAAACAGCATCTGAAAAATCAGATGCTGCTGAAGACTAATAAATAATTCGTCCTTTGTTTTAGAGCAAATTATCGTCCATTCCTTGATTGGGACTTTGCTCTGGCGGCGGATTGTAGTTATCTGACTGAAGGGTGGAAATGCCATTGCGGACTTGAACCAGAAGCTGGTTCATTTCTGTTTCCAATTTGGCAAGTGAATTCAGGATATACTGATCGGCTTCTCTTTGCGTGACAGCCGCTTCTTTATGTGCCTGTTCGACGATTTCGTCTGCTCGGGACCTGGCGGATTGGATCAATTCATTGCCCTCCAGGCGTTTCTCAGCCTTGTCACGCGCTAGGGCTACGGTGCGGTTGGCCTCTTCTTTGGCCTGGGCGAGGATCCGGTCACGCTGGGCGATGATTTGCTGCGCCTTCTTGATCTCTTCCGGGACAGCCACGCGCATCTGATCAATGAGATCCAGCATCCGGTCTTCATCCACGATGACACTGTGGGTAAGCCAGATGGGACGGCTCTCATTGAAGAGTTCTTCCAATCGATCAACTAAATGTAATATATCCATAAAGGCCTCCACACTTTTTATTCACCTTCCGGGTTGCAAGCGTTATACCAATATTAGCATATTCGGGCCTGAATTGTCGCCTCAGTCCCGTAAGGAAGTCAGCGGGACGACGTCCTGATCCTTGCCCAATTGCTGAAAGCGCGCTTCCAGCGCTTCCTGGACGTGCGTGGGCACCATGCTCGAAACGTCACCGCCCAGGGCGGCGATCTCTCGCACTGTGGTGGAGGAGAGGAAAGTGTGTTCCTCACTGGTGATCAGGGCGATTACATCAATATCGGGATCCAGCCGGTTGTTTGCCAGGGCCATGCGGAACTCGTATTCGAAATCAGAGAAAACTCTTAAACCGCGCAGCAGGGCGTTGGCCCCGACATTCTTGGCGAACTTGACCGTCAGGCCGGTATAGGCCGTGACACTGATATTGCCAACGGTTTTGAAGGATTCTTCCACCAGGGCCAAGCGCTTCTCGGGTGGGAAGAGGATGTTGGATTGGTCTCGGGCATAGACAGCGACGATCACCTCGTCGAAAAGATCGGCTGCCCGGCGGGCGATGTTGATATGGCCGTAGTGAATGGGGTCAAAGGTCCCCGGAAATAGTACAGTGCTCATACTTAGCTTCGTTCTCCTTCATCTGCAGGCCAGAAATGATTCAGGGCGTCCCGCATCAACTGGTGTTCCGAAGCAGACAGGGTGGGGTCATTATCGAACACCTGGCGAGCGTAATGCGTCGCCTGTTCGATCAGATGGATATTGGTGAGGTTTGCCAGCCGCAGATCGGCATAGCCGGATTGGCGCGTACCGAGGAACTCCCCTGGGCCGCGCTGCTGTAAATCCTGCTCAGCCAGGACGAAACCGTCGGTGGTTTTTTCCATCGCCTGCAGGCGTTCGTTTTCCGCCTGGTCTTTCTTGTCGGGGATCAAGATACAGTAGGATTGGTCGGCGCTGCGCCCGACCCGGCCCCGGAACTGGTGAAGCTGCGCCAAGCCGAAGCGGTTGGCACCTTCGATTAGCATCACGGTCGCATTGGGGATATCCACACCGACCTCGACGACCGAGGTTGAAACCAGAATGTCGTATTCCTTATCCCGGAACTTCCGCATCACTTCTTCCTTCTCGGCAGCACTCAGACGTCCGTGGAGCAGGCCGACCTGCAGCCGGTGGAATACGTCCTTTTGCAGTCGATCACGTTCCTCTACGGCAGCCAGGGCTTCATCCCGGTCACCTTGTTCGACCAAAGGGTAGATAATGAAGGCCTGATGGCCTTGCGCCACCTGCGAACGGATTAGAGTGTAGATCCGTTCACGCTCGGTGGGGTAAAGGATATGGGTTTGCACTGGGCGGCGGCCCTCCGGTAACTCGTCAATCACGCTGATATCGAGGTCGCCCATAACGGTCAGCGCCAGGGAGCGGGGAATAGGAGTGGCGGTCATCACCAGCAGGTGGGGGTTCTCGCCCTTTTCTCGCAGGGCTGCCCGCTGGGCCACGCCAAAGCGATGCTGTTCATCCACGATGATGAATTGTAAGTTGTTGAATTTCACCGGACCTTCGATCAGCGCGTGGGTGCCAACGAGCACCTTGATGCGTCCATCGGCCAGGCCCGTAAGGATTTCTTCCCGGTCCGAGGCGGATGTGTCACCGGTCAGCAGACGGATTTCTTCCGGTTGCAGACAGGCTGATTCATCTTCGTCATTCGCCAGGATGCGCTGCAGGCTGGCGTAGTGCTGTTCAGCCAGAATGCTGGTGGGCGCCATGAGGGCGCCTTGAGCGCCGTTTTCGAGTATCACGCTCATCCCGAGCGCCGCCACGACCGTCTTGCCTGAGCCGACGTCACCCTGGAGCAGACGGCTCATCGGGTGGCCGCTTGCCAGGTCGTCACGGATGTCATCCAACGCGTGGAGTTGGGCGCTGGTCAACTGGAACGGCAGCTGCAGGGCGCGGTTCGCCAGCCACTCATCGGACACTTTGAAAACCTGGCTTTCCTCGTGTGTCCATTGATAGCGTTGGCGCAGCATGCCAAGATGGAGCAAAAAAATCTCATCGAAGGCCAACCGGTAGCGCGCTTTCTTGAGGCTGGGTTTGTCCTCAGGGAAATGGATTTCCATTAGCGCACTGGAAAGGTCCATCAGATCGGCATCTTCCAGGATATATTCTGTGACGAAGTCCGGGATCTTGGGGGACCAATAACTGACCACGTTGTGCATGGTGCGGCGCAGCCAGCGTTGACTCAGCTTGGCCGTCAGGCGGTAAACCGGAACAATGCGGTTGGTGTTGAGCTGCTGTTTGTCGACCTCTTCATATTCGGGGTGATACATCACCAGCCGGCCCATGTACTGCTCGATTTTCCCGGAAATGGAGAGGAACATGTCCTTGCGCAGATACCGGGTTTGATACGGTTGATTGAACCACATCAATTGGATCGAGCCGGTGCTGTCCGAGACGACCACCTGGGTGATCTTGCGGTTCTTGCGGGGTACTTTGAAGGTCTTGATGCTTTTGACCCAGGCCAGGATGGTCACTTCTTCGCCGTATTCCAGGTTTTGGATTGGTTTGAGCTCTGAGTAGTCATCATAGCGGAAGGGGAAGTAAAATACCATGTCTTCAATGGTGAGCAATCCCAGCTTCGCCAACAAGGCGGACTGCTTCTCGCCAATCCCGCGCACGGCAGTTGTGGGAGCATTCAAGCCCTGTTCGTTCACGACGTCCGGCACCGGCGCAGGACCGGTCCGACCTTTACGGGTGCTGCCGCGTTTGGCGGAAATAGCTTTTTGGTCGGGTTTATTTTTCTGAGGGGAAGCGGGGCTGGGTTCTTCTTCGGGAGCAGGGGCGTTCTCTCCGGATGAATCGGGCAGATGTTTCATCCCGGCGACATCGAGGATCTGGCCCACTTGCTTTAACGCGTTTGCACGACCGGCGGTGTCAAGGCTGGGGTAGCTCTTGAGGATGCCCAACGTTTTTTGGATTGCTTCCTCATCGAATCCCTCGGCGCGTGCATCACCAACCCAGGTATCTGCGAGCTTTTCCAGGCCGCCTACCACAGCCTTGTTATTGTAATTTAGTTGCGCTTCCAATTTGAAAATTTTATAAAGTGTTTCTATTGATCGAGACATATTTCTGATAATACCTTACTCGTCTGGTTGTGCATTCATTTTATCGCAATTCGTTCATTAATCATAACGCATCCTGGCGAAATGGACGGCGCCAACCGGTATTAAAAGAACCCCGAGTTGGCGGGGCTCTATTAGCACATGCGAATGGAAATTATTCGATGGCGATGATCAGTTGATAGTGCGGTTGACCGCCTTCGTGCACTTCGATCTCATGGTCGGGGTAGACGGAGCGGATCTTGTCGGCCAAGGTGTTGACCTGGGATGGTTTCATGTTCTCCCCGTAGAAAAGCGTGATCCGTTCGTGCTCGTTTACGTCCGCTCCCACGAGGAGCTGCTCACAGGCGTCTTCTATGGATCGGGTGGAGGCCACGAGTTTCCCGTTGTGCAGGGCGATTACCTGACCTTTTTCCACCTGGACACCATCGATCTCGACGGTGCGGGTGGCCGTGGTGATCTCGCCGGTCTCAACTTCGGTCATGGCTTCTTTCATCTCTTCGACCGTATTATCGAAGTCAGCGTCGGGGATCAGCCGGAACATGGCCGACAGCCCCTGCGGGATGGTGATCGTGGGGATCACAGCGACGTTTTTGACCGTCATCGAAGCGGCTTCCTTGGCTGCCATGATGATATTTTTATTATTTGGGAGGATGATGACCTTATCGGTGGGGAGGTCTTCAAACGCCCCGAGGATTTCTTTGATGGAGGGGTTCATTGTCTGGCCGCCGCCGACGATGGCTGCAACACCCAGGCTGGCAAAGATCCGTGAGAGACCCGAGCCGGGTGAGACGGCCACCACGGCGATCTCGTCCGGCTGGACTTGCGCTAATTTGAGCTTGGGATTTTTCTTGTTCTTTTTGGCGTCCATTTGTGCGACCAGGTTTTCCATCATGACTTTTTGGATCGTCCCCAGGGTCATGGTGTGGTCAATGGGGTCATAGCGTTTATCCAGCGGCACATGGATGTGCATGCGGTACATGCCCTCGCCTTCGCCGACCTGGATGGAGGTGCCGATTTCTTCCAGTTCTTCGTAATATTTTTCCAGGTTGAAGGTCGCTTCCGGTGTGAAGTCGATCACAACCTCGTAATCCTGTCCCGGCTCCACGGTGTTCATGGTGTCCTCCAGGCTCATCTCAGAAAGTGGCAACACCTCGGCAATGGCCTTATCGAGCGGCTCACCGTTGATGAAACGCCACATGCCTTCAAAGATGTAGAACAAACCCTTGCCGCCCGAATCGACCACGCCGGCCTGTTTCAGAATAGGGAGAAGGTCCGGCGTGCGCTGAACGGAGGCATCCGCTGCCTCGACGATATCCGCGAGGACCTCGGTGAACAGGCTCGTGCGCTGCACGGACACTTCCGCCTGAGCGGCGATATCTTTGATCACTGTCAGGATGGTGCCTTCGACGGGGCGGACGACGCCTTTATAAGCCGTTTCTTTGGCC
>JAXHUD010000033.1:0-18041 GCA_034189815.1 Chloroflexota bacterium | reverse complement strand
GAAAAGGCCATAAGGTAGATGTATTGGAGTTGGCTCCAGTTTTTGTGGAGAAGTTGCAAGCTGCCGCAGAGCCTGGTTTGCCTGTGGAGGTTATTGAGGGAGATATTCTGGACCCTTTGGTTCTAATTTCTATAATGTTTTTTAATTCTTCTCCCAAGATCCATCTGGGTACCAAACGCATGTGAGGTCTACTCCCTCTACACAGTCTAATAATTCAGCATTCAGTTGTCGATTTGTCAGATTTATCAACATCAAATCAGTTCCCATGAGAAAAGCAAATATGTACTCATCTTTCTTTGAAATCCCTATTGAATAACTATAACAATGTATCTCTTGTTCAAGAAAATTCTCTACCTTATTTATTGGGCTTTTTAATTTTTTTAAATCCCCTGATTTGCCCCAATATATCGGCCAGATTTTGTTAACAAAACCATCTCGAACAAAATTACGCATCTCATCAAATGAAGCGCTTTGAGCTAGATCAAAATTATTCATTGCGATATATTCAAGCCCCATCTTCCCCAAAAAACGCCCCATTATACTTAAGTGCCATGGGGTCAGAATTAGATTAAAACTATTCTTTTCTTTATTTTTAATGCTTTGGATTATCAGTGGATCGAAAATATCAACCGAGGTTGACCAATCTTTGTGAGCTGTAAAGCCAATCCTATCTGTTAATTCATGACTCGCCGGTAATCGCCCTTTTTCCTGGGTAATCAAGTCTATCGATGGTAAGCTACCTTTTTTATTTTTTAGTCCAAGCAAAACTCTCCAAATTGCTATTGGTGTTTTTTCTAGAGCTAATTTCTCAACCTCTCTTCCAAGATAATTTTGACAGTTATCACAGACCATCTTAGTTAAATAATCTTCATCATTACCCAATGACTCTGGTACAATGTGCTCTATCGTATTATAAGGACCTTCATTTCCACAAAATAGGCATTCCCTAATTTTTTCCATTTTCATCCCAGTAAAAATATTCTAGATTTATATTACGGAATAAATTTATTCACCGATTAAAAGTGTTTCTTAAATCATAAACAAACAAGTATAATTTTCAAAATGGAACTTCCATTCAGGGGCCAGAAAACTCTAAATGAACACTTCCTTATTTTCCCTCCCCGCCTCCCGTCAGCAGCGTCACCTTTTTCCACGGCGGCAAGTCCGACTCATCCGCCAGCATCTCGCGCAGCTCATACACCTGGTCGCGCAGCATCGCGGCCCGCTCAAATTCCAGCTCCTTCGCGGCGACCTTCATTTGGTTTTCCAGCTCCTTGATCATCCGCATCAATTCCTTCTGCTCCAGCTTGCTGGCCTTGCCGCGCAGCGCCTCGCCCGGCGCCGCGCCCACGTCCCGCGCCAGCCGGTCCGTCAGGTCGCGCACGGCCTTCACCACGCTGGCCGGCTCGATATGATGCTCCTTGTTATAGGCCACCTGGACCTCGCGCCGCCGGTCGGTCTCATCAATCGCCAGGCGCATCGCGTCCGTGATCCGGTCGCCATACATAATCACCTGCCCGTGCAGATGCCGCGCCGCCCGGCCAATCGTCTGGATCAACGCCGTCGCCGAGCGCAGGAAGCCCTGCTTGTCCGCATCCAAAATTGCCACCAGCGAAACCTCCGGCAGGTCCAGCCCCTCCCGCAGCAGGTTGATCCCTACCACCACGTCAAACACGCCCAGTCGCAGGTCCCGCAAAATCCCCACTCGCTCCAGTGTATCGATCTCGGAATGCAGATAATGCACCTTGAAACCCAATTCCATCAGGTAATCCGACAGGTCCTCGGCCATCCGCTTGGTCAGCGTGGTCACCAGCACCCGCTCCCCATGCTCCAGCCGCTTATTGATCTCGCCCACCAGGTCATCCACCTGACCCTCTGTCGGCCGCACGATCACTTCGGGGTCAATCAGCCCTGTTGGGCGGATGATCTGCTCCACTACCTGGTCGGCCCGTTCCATCTCGTAATTGGCGGGCGTCGCTGAGGTATAAATCGTCTTTCCCATCAGCTCCTTAAACTCTTCAAATTTAAGCGGCCGGTTATCCAGCGCTGAGGGCAGCCGAAAGCCGTAATCGATCAGCACCTTCTTGCGCGCCTGGTCGCCGTTATACATCCCCCTGATCTGCGGGATCATCATATGCGACTCGTCCAGCACCAGCAAATAGTCCTTCGGCAAAAAGTCAATCAACGTCCACGGGGCCGATCCGGCCGGTCGGCCATCGATATGCCGGGAATAGTTTTCAATCCCCGAGCAATACCCCACCTCGCGCAGCATCTCCAGGTCATACCGTGTGCGCTGTTCCAGCCGCTGCGCCTCCACCAGCAGCTCCTTTGCCCGAAGCTCTTCCAGCCGCGTCTCAAGTTCCTTTTCGATATTGTTGATCGCCTGCACCATCCGCTCTTCGTTGGTAATATAGTGCTTGGCGGGATAAATCTCCACCGTATCGAGCGTCTCATACACCTCGCCCGTCAGCGGGTTCACCGCGATGATCCGCTCCACCTCATCCCCGAAAAACGAGATCCGGTAAGCGCGCGTGTCATCATACGCCGGGAGCACTTCCAGCGTGTCCCCCCGCACGCGGAAGACGCCCGGCTTCAATTCAAAATCGTTGCGGGAATACTGGCTCTCCACCAGCCGCCGCAACAGTGCGTTACGCCGGTAGATCTCTCCGACGTTCAGCTTGATCATCACATCCAGATATTCTTCCGGACTGCCCAGGCCGTAAATCGCCGAGACCGACGCCACGATAATTACATCCTTGCGGGACATCAGCGCCGTCGTTGCAGCCAGCCGTAGCCGGTCGATTTCTTCGTTAATATCGGTCTCTTTTTCAATATAGAGGTCCCGCTGTGGGACATAAGCTTCCGGTTGATAATAATCGTAATAAGAAACGAAGTATTCCACCGAGTTGTTCGGGAAAAACTCCTTAAACTCTGCATAGAGCTGCGCGGCCAGGGTCTTGTTGTGAGCCATCACCAGCGTCGGCAGCTGGATTTGCTGGATGACGTTGGCAATTGTAAAGGTCTTGCCGGTCCCCGTTGCCCCCAGCAGCACCTGGTCGTGGTAGCCCTTCTCGATCCCCTCAACCAGTTCTGCGATCGCTTGGGGCTGATCACCCGTGGGTTTATACGGCGCATGAAGATCAAATGGCATGGTTGGCTTCCTTAAAAATTTTCAAAGTTTTGCTTCTTTACTTGTCGTCCAATTCCATCCTGCGTGGCGAATATGCACCGATTCTACCAGAAAGCCCCCGGATTCCTATCTCACCAGCCCGGCTTTTGCTCCCGCGTATGGGCCGTTATTACCTATCCACCTACACTCACCGTGTGGTGCGCTCAACCCCGGAGCGCACCAAAGGATAAACCTCACCTTGTCTAAGGCATCCTGATTGCCTATTTTATGCTCCCATCCCGGGCCATCATATCATCAACAATAAGACTTCACTTAGTCCGAATCAACCATCTCCAAAAAGATCTCAACCATCTCAGGGTCAAACTCTTTCCCGGCCATATCCCGAAGATATTGCTTCGTTTTCTCCTCAGACCACGCCTTGCGATAAGGTCGGTCGGAGGTCAAGGCATCCCATACATCCACGACCGCAAAGATTCGCGCCGCCAGCGGGATGTCCTTCCCCTGCAACCCCTCGGGGTAGCCCGAGCCATCCCAGCGTTCATGGTGATAATGCGGAATCGTCAGCGCAGGCCGGAGGTAATCGATCGACTTGAGCATCTCATAGGCATAATCAGGGTGCATGCGCATGATTTCCCATTCAGCGTCGTCCAGCGGTCCGGGCTTATGTAGGACCTTGTCAGGGATCGCCATTTTACCGATATCGTGCAGTAGTACCCCCCGCCGTATATGGACAAGTTCATCCTCTGAGAGGCCTAGTTTCTTAGCGATATCAACCGTAAGCTGCACCACCCGCCGACTGTGTCCCTCTGTCTCCTTATCCCGGATTTCCAGTGCATGCGCCCAGCCCTCAATCGTGGCATCATAAGCTTCGCGCAATTCTTCGTTTGCCTTCGCCAGGTTCGTAAACAGTGTCAGGTTGTCAATGGCGATAGCCGTCTGGCGGGCCAGCGTCTCAGCAAACAGCATCCAATCCTCATCCGGTTCAAGGCGTGACCGGTGCTTCAATTCAATGACTCCCTGCAGTTCTCCCTTGACAACCAACGGGAATGCATAGTAGGAAATTACACCCTCTTCCTCAAAACTAAAGGGGAACTTTAATCCACTGTCCTTCCATCTGACCTCAGGAACAGATACAGGCTCTTGTGTTTCTGCAACCGTACCCACAAACCCCTGGCCCAACGGAATCTTGATACTTGGATCCCCCACACTCCTGAAACCTTCATTTTGGAGATAGGTTAAGGCCTTGCTTTCCTTCTCATATTTATAAACAGTTACAATATCAACCTCCAGATTGTCTTGGATTTTCTTTAGAATGACATCCAAAGCGTCCTGGAGAGTCTCACTGCCGATAATGGCATTATCGATTTGGCGCAGGACTTCTAATCGTTCTATATTTTGTTTTGCCTGCTCAAAAAGTTGGGCGTTCGTGATCGCAATCGCCGCCCGGTTCGCATACTGCATCGCGATTTCGATATCCCCTTGCGTAAAGGGGTCTTCTTCCTGGCGATCAATCGTAAACATGCCAATTACCCCATTCTGATTCGTCAGGGGAACGCCTAACCACG
This sequence comes from Chloroflexota bacterium, assembly GCA_034189815.1. GTDB lineage: Bacteria > Chloroflexota > Anaerolineae > Anaerolineales > Anaerolineaceae > Brevifilum. Next base: position 13,346 of record JAXHUD010000033.1, on the reverse strand, counting down.
ATTTGATCCCATCGACATTCTTGACCTGTTTCGGCTGTATGAAGTTAGGATAAACTTTGGCAACGTCCTTCACCATGACCGGTTCCCGTTTGATAATCACATCATAGTTGGGATACCCGGGTTCAGCAGGGAATTTAAGCCCAACAATCTCTTCAGTGTTCATAAATCCCTGACAGGCGATGATTTTATGATAGTCACCTTCAATCAACAGAACTGACATCGAGTTAAATTGGATGATATTTTGTAATTGATTCGTGATCACGTCCAAGACTTCATCCAACTGCAGCGTGGAAATCATTACCTGGTCGATCTCGCTTAGCGCAATGATCCTTTGGAAATACTCCTCCTTCTCCTGCTTTGCGGCAACACTGTCTGTGATATTGTTTGCCATTGTAATAAGAATCACTCGACCATCTGGCAAATGACCCAGCGGGGCAGAGCTGAAATACCATTGCAGAGTCTCACCATCTTTGGTGTGGACTGCGTATTGTCCATCCACCGTTTTTCTTTTCTTAATCACAATTTGATTGAGTGCCGTAAAAATCTTCTGATATCGATCTGGCTGGGCCAATTGCAACCATTTTTCCACCGTGTCGATCTCATCACGCCCATATCCCGATAGGGTCAGCCAGGCGTCATTAATCTCCATGATCTCTCCACCTTCAGCATGGATCATAATCGGGTTTGGTGCGTGCAGGATTGCATTTCTAAAACGTTTTTCGCTCTCGACCAGACGTTCTTGGATCAATCTTTGTTTATGCCATAAACTTAGACGATTGGCAATATCATTTAATAAATTCTGATCTTCGGGATCAAGGAAAGGGACATTTTCTTTATAAAAAACCCGCAGCTCTCCAGAAGACCCCTCAGTACCATTAATGCTGGCGGTCAAAACATTTTCCGTCGGTTCAAAAGGTTCTTCACTGTGGAAAACGCGGTCTCCCAGCATCAGTTCAGCAAATGCCAGGTCCGGAAATTCCATACCCGCCACAAGTTCAGCTATCACCAGGGGACAGACAACTTCCAGATCAGCTTCTTTCTGGAGGATACTGCTCACATGGGCCATGCAGCGCAATTCCTTCACCCGCTTTTCCAATACCCGTCGCACTCGAACCAGGTCGGTGATCTCGGTAAAAGTGGAGAAGACCTGATACGGCGCTTCTTCCCCCTCCCTGAATTGCGGTATGGAACTGGCGCTGATCCAAACGTGTTTTCTCCGGCGTGGATTATATATACCGAAATTGAAATCCTCCACAACTTCGCCAGTTCTAAGGGCAACCATAGCCGGATGCTCCTCCCCAGGCAGCGCATCGCCGTTCATTCGAATCGCTTTCCAGGCCGGATCAGACGGACTTTTCCCTTGCATCTCCGCCAAAGAGAGTCCCAAAATATGCTCCGCCGCAAAGTTGGCACTGAGGATCTCGCCTTTTGAATTCTGATAAATAACACCCTGTGTCATGGATGTATACAACGTGCGGTATTTCTTTTCGCTTTGCCTCAACTGGTTTTCTGCGAGGATCCGGTCGGAAATATCTGACACCGAGGAGACAACCATGCCTGGTTCAAGAGAAAATGCGGAGATATTAAAGTATCGGTCCCAATCCGGGGAATAATAATCAATCTGGACAGGCTCACCCGTCAAACCAACCTCGCCGTAAATATCAAGCAGTCCTGTCTCTTTCGCACTCGGGAGAACCTCCGAGGCGGTTTTTCCGGATAATGTTGCTGTATCTTGTCCCGTTTGGACGCCAAAAGCGTGGTTCACCTCAGTGTAGACAAAGTCCTGCGCTTCCCCGTTTTCATCATAAATCATTTCATGCAGGGCAAAACCCAATATCGCATGGTTAAATAACTCTCGATAGTGGCGTTCACTCTGCTCTAAAGCCTCTTCTGTTTTCTTCTGGTCGGAAATATCCAGAAAAACGGTCGCGAATTGCCCATCTTCTGGCGAAAAAGCCAGGACCAAAAAGTGCTTGCCCAGGGGTTCATAAAAGAGTTCAAATTGTTGTGCTTCCCCGGTCAATGCAACTTGGCCGTATCTATCAATCAGGTCTGTTTTTTCTACACCCGGCAAAACCCTGGTCGCTTTCTTTCCAGTTACATTTTTTGCCTTGATCCCTGTCTGCGACTCAAAAGCACTGTTAACATCCAAAAAACGGAAATCCACAGGCTTGCCCTTCTCATTAAGAATGATCTCGTGCAAGGCAAACCCGTTCAAGATGTTCTCAAATAATTGCCGGTATTTCTTCTCACTATCCTGGAGCGCTCTCTCAGCCAGGACTTCTTTTGTAATCTCATTGAATACGATGGCGATTTGTTGGGCTGCGGGCTGATAAACTGAGATATCAAAATAACGGTTGAAGATGTCCGAGTAAAAATTCAACCGCTGGGGTTCACCCGTCCTGGCAACATTGAAGATCGCCGGCCAGATGGGGGCTCCTGTTATCCCTGGAATAGCCTCGATCGGAGATTCTCCAATGACATCTTCGGCGCGCAACCCGAGGATGGCTTCAAATGAACGATTGACATTTCTTATAATGAATTCACTCGGTTTACCTGAAGGATCAGTTATGATATCACTGAGGACAAAACCCGTTGGTGCGTAATCAAATAGATTCCGTAAACGTTTTTCGCTTTCCGCAAGTTCGATTTGGATTCGATGCTGCTCTGTAACATCCTGAAAGGTGCCGCGCAGGCGCACAACCTCGTCATCTTTATATTCGGGATGACCAACACTCTGCACCCATAACTTATTTCCTTTCGCAGTAACAAAAGGCAAGGTTAAATTATAGGGTTTTCCTTGGATAATCGCATTTTGAATGGCGCTCCGTATGCGTATACGGGCTCGCCCGGGGAAGAATTCTGTCGCCAGGTCATAATTTGGGTCGAAATCCTCAGGGACTTCGTGAATCTCACGTGTGACCTTTGACCACCAAACCTGTTCGCTTCTCACATCCAGCGTCCACGCGCCCACGTTGGCCATTTGGCCGGTTTCAGTTAACCAACGTTTTTGTTCTTCAATTTCTTGCTCGTGGTTCTTTCGCTCGGTAATATTGCGCAATATTGCCAGGTGTGCCGTTGACCCTTGCCAGGTGATTTCATTGGCCCGCATCTCAACCACCCGAAGCGCTTTGTCAGTCGGGTTCCATAATTCAAGTTCTACAAATTGGTCGATCGCAGGGACTCCAAAATGATATCCCACCAATTGTTCAACGACACCTCTAAAGAACTCGTCTGCCGCAGGATTTGCGAATTGAACAACCCCCGCATCATCGACGACAATAATGCCATCAGTCGAATTTGCAATGACCGTCTTAAAAAATTGATCATATTCATTTTCAGGGATGAAGCGTTTGTTGTCTGGCATTGACCCAGCGACTCCAAGAATATAAATTTATGAATAGTCCATTTATTACCCGGACTTAAGGTCAATACTCACGAGAACTTTCTCAGTATTCGATAGGTCCCCAATGATTTTCCTCAAAGGTGGGAGCAATTTCCGTACCAAAGTAGGCACCGCAGATATCTGTTCGCCTTCCGCCAGTTGCGGCTCAGATAACAAATCAATAACTTCGATATAAAAACGTCCTTCGAGAAGATTCTCTGCAATTACTCTGAGATTCTTTAAGGCCTTTGTTGCCGCCGGTGTCATTCCCGCGATGTATAAAGTCAACCGCTAATAACCCTATGTTTTATTTTCAGCTAAAACATGCGCTCTCTTTACCGATAATTACTGCATATATTCTAACTTCAAGTAGGCTCAAATCGAACTTCATTAGAGGATCTCCTTAGCAATGCTTTCTTCGCGAATGGTCCAGCCCTCTGTATTTGATAATAAATAGGGATTTTTCGCGTAATCCATCTGGAGAATCGAACCAATATTAATGAAACTGGTGATAGGGACCAGCACGACGATGGTCGGTTGGAATTGGGTCAATTGTCTTTCTGTGAAAAATAAGGTTTTCTTCCAGTCTTCAGGCCGAAATGCCAGCAGGTTCAACTTTCGTTTTCAAGATAGGGCTCGAGGTCAACCCCAACCGATTTCATGTTCCGGGCGACCTAAGTCGGTGATTCCTCGAAGTTAAAATAGCAAACTTATTTCCATTATTGATGATTGTGGCTATCAATCCAATTATAAAAGAGGACAAGAATAAGATTAATTCAGAATAAGGGGGATGAAGTTCTGCTCTGAAAGAGTTTCCAAAGCAAGGGTGGTGAATTGCCAATCGCCGGGTCCGCCGCCGTCAGCATTCGTGACCCCAAGCTCATTGATTGCCCGCACCTGCCAGTAATAGGTTTCATTAAAAGCCAGACCGCTCAGCTGAACAGCAGATTCAAGCCCAGTTGATATCCAGTTGCTGCAAAGACCATCATCATTTGTATCGATGCAATATTCATATTCACTCACATCAAAACTCTGCTCCCAGGTAAGCGTTGGGCTGAGAGATTGGACAACCGCGCCATCAGCCGGACCCGTTTTACCCAACTCACCGGGAGGAGCGATGGCTTCCAGATGCACAATACTAACAGATAACATCTCCATCGTTTGGTAAGATCCGCCCCAGGTCATCGAATGCAGACTATCCGGGTCAGAATCCCATGTATCACGAATATAAATAGTGTTGTTGTTATATCCATAACCGACGACGGTATGACCCGCCAGGTTAATCATCACTGGATGTCCAGCATCAATCTCAGCCTGGAAATCCGACAAAGTAAAACCGCCAGGTTGGAGTTCTTCAATATATTGATTGTAACAATCCGTCACATTATAACCACGAGCATTATAAAATTGCATCCGCCCATAAGTACCATCATTTTGACTAATGCTATACGTTCCCCCAGCATCCGTATATGTTAATATTTCCATATCAGAGCATGTCAATTTTTGATGATCGTCATAATTCCAAAACCGGGTACTGCCGTCAACGTTCTGATAAGGCCAGGCCGATTGGCTAGTCTTCATATAATCCCCAATTGCTGTCCCAGGAGTGTGCTCAGGCCAACCATTCGTGATATAAGGATCATATGCGCTGCTCAAGTAACTTACCCAATAATCATCAATCGAGCCCCTGCCCGCCCGACCGTCAACCCCCATGTGTGACGCCACAAGGGGATTATTAGGATAAGGACGACTACCGTCATTCCAGGCACCCCAAGCGGTATCCGTCTGCGGCATCACCCCGCCATTCGTCGGGCCAGTATACATGTCAGGATAACCGTTATTATCGTAATACCCTGCAATCATCGCCCCGGAGACCGCCGAACAGCCGAAGACCCAATCATAGGATGGGAAATTCATCAGTGTGCTTGCCGCTCGGTCCAACGTAACAATGGGGGATTTTGATGCCTCCCACGCTTCCCGGTCCGGCGGCGCCGGTGGCCCGTTGATCACGTCCGCCTGCAGCGGTGTGCCGCCCCGCGTGTTGGTATGGATAATGGAATAATAATCGTTAACAATTTCAACACTGGTCTCGCTGTATGATTCAAGCGGTATGGCATGGGATACACCCAAGGCATTGGCGGTGTTAAACGGTACGGCAACCGCCAGGATCAGTAAGATTACGAATATATTACTTGAAAATACCTTTATTTTTATCAAACATAACCTCAAACATAAATACCGGAACCGGGTCAACTACCTTAACGCCCTTTGGGCATAAGTGAAACGCAACGGGCCAGACTAAGCCAGAAAACTTAATCATTATACGAAATTCGAGCTTAAGACAAGTGTAAGGAAACCAAAGGACAAAAAAGGGCGCCGACTTCTCAGTCAGCGCCCTTTGCATACATATTAAATGATCTTCCGCAGTCTATCCCCCCGCCTTCACGCCCCAATCATCTCAAACTGGCTGTTATAAAGCTCGGCATAAAAGCCCTTATCTTCCAGCAGTTGCTCATGTGTGCCCTTCTCCACAATATCCCCATCCCGGACAACCAAAATCAGGTCGGCATCGCGGATAGTCGACAGCCGATGCGCAATGATGAAGCTGGTGCGGCCGTGCATCAACCGGTCCATCGCTTCCTGGATCAGCACCTCTGTCCGGGTGTCCACCGAACTGGTCGCCTCATCCAAGATCAGCATAGGCGGGTCCGCCAGCACAGCGCGGGCAATCGTCAGAAGCTGTTTCTGCCCGGCCGAGATATTGGAGGCGTCCTCATTCAGCACCAAATTGTACCCACCCGGCAGCGTGCGGATGAAGTGGTCCACATGTGCGGTCTCCGCCGCCCGGATCACTTCCTCGTCCGTGGCGTCTTCCCGCCCATAGCGGATATTCTCACATATCGTCCCGTTATAAAGCCAGGTATCCTGCAGCACCATCGCAAACATCTGGCGCAGATCCGCGCGCTTAAAGTCCTGGATGTTATGTCCGTCCACCAGAATCTCGCCGCTGTCCACGTCATAAAAACGCATCAGCAGCTTGACCAGGGTCGTTTTACCGGCTCCCGTCGGCCCCACGATCGCAATTTTTTGTCCTGGTTCTGCGCTGAAGGACAGACCCTTGATGATGATCTCCTCCGGGTCGTAACCGAATCGCACATCCCGGAATTCAACGGCCCCTTCGACATGGTTCAGTTCCACCGGGTTCTCAGTTTCTGCGATTATCTCGGGCTCATTCAGGAATTCAAAAACACGTTCCGCGGCCGCCGCAGTCTGTTGCAAAACATTGGAAATGTTGGCAATCTGCTGCAGCGGGTTGTTAAACTGGCGCACATATTGGATGAACGCCTGGATATCGCCAACCGTGACCGTTCCTCTGATGGCGTAATAGCCCCCCAGGATGCAGACTGCCACATACCCCAGATTGCTGATGAACCGCATGATGGGCATAATCACGGTCGAGAGGAACTGTGAGAGGTACGCGGAGTTGTACAATGTTTCATTCAGCTTGTTGAACGTCCGGATCGATTCTTCCTCTGCATTGAAGGCCTTCACCACAATATGCCCGCCGAACATTTCTTCCACATGCCCGTTGACATGGCCCAGATAGTTCTGTTGCTGTATGAAATACTTCTGCGATATCTTGACGATCACGTTAATAACGATAATCGTCACAGGGATTGTCAGCAGCGCCACGAGCGTCATCTGCCAGCTGATGGTTAGCATCATCACCAAAATGCCGATCACACTGGTGATGGAGGTGATAATCTGCGATAAGCTCTGGTTGAGTGTCTGGCTGACCGTGTCCACATCATTGGTCACCCTGGAAAGAATCTCGCCCTGGCTGACCTTGTCAAAATACTGCAGCGGCAGCCGATTAATCTTCTGAACGATATCCTGCCGTAATCGGTAGGTGATATCGGCCGAAATTCCGGCCATAATATATCCCTGGAAGAACGCCAGGAACGATGAGATCACATACAGGATCAGCGCCCGAATCAAAATCTGGCCGATTGCCGCATAGTCAATGCCGTTGCCGGTCCCCGTGATCTGGGCCGCCACGTCCTGGAACAACTGGGTAGTCGCCCGGCCGAGGATCTTCGGCCCAAAAATGGAAAACACGGTGGAGGCGGCCGCAATCAGCAGCACACCCAAAATCGCCAGGTTATACTTCCCCAAATAATTCACCAGGCGTTTGAAAGTGCCCTTGAAATCCCGCGCCTTCTCACCCGGCATCAACCCACGTGGCCCGCCACGGCCCATGCGCATGGGCTGCTGACCGGATTGGTTTTTTGTTTTCTTGTCTTCGTTCAATTGTTTGTCGCTCATGCCAGTTCCTCCTTGCTAAGCTGCGATGATGCAATTTCCTGATAGGTCTGGCAGCTCTTCATTAGTGCTTGATGGGTCCCCTTCCCAACAATCTTGCCATCATCCAAAACGATGATCTGGTCAGCGCTCATCACGGTCGCAACCCGCTGCGTAACCAGCAGCACAGTGCTGTCGCCGGTTTTCTCATCCAGTTCCTTACGCAGGGCGGCATCCGTCTTGAAGTCCAATGCTGAAAATGTGTCATCAAATATAAAGATCGGCGGCTTCTTGACCAGCGACCGCGCAATGCTCAATCGCTGTTTCTGCCCACCCGACACATTCCCACCCCCTTGCGAAATTGGCGCTTCCAGTCCCTCATCCTCTTCAAAAACAAAGTCGGCAGCCTGAGCAATCTCAATTGCTTCTCGCAAGGTCGCCTCGCTGGCGTCCTCATCCGCCATCCGTAGGTTGGACTCAATCGTTCCTGAGAACAGGATGCCCCTCTGCGGTGTATAACCAATCTTCTCTCGCAGGTCGTGCTGGCGCACATCCCGCACGTCAATCCCGTCCACCAACACCGCGCCCTTATAAACGTCAAAGAACCGCGGCACCAGGTTGACCACGGTCGACTTGCCGCAGCCCGTCGAACCAATGATGGCCGTCACCTCACCCGGCTCCGCTGTGAAGGAAATATTTTGCAGCACATCCTCCTCTGCGTCCGGATAGCGGAAGTAGACGTCCTTGAACTCGACCTTGCCCGTGAGCGGTGAGGGCAGCGCCTTGGGGTCTTTGGGGTCCCTGATCACATTTTCGGTTTCCAAAACGTCCGCGATCCGCCCGCCCGAAACAGACGCCCGGGGCAGGAAAATGAACAGCATCGAAATCATCAGGAAAGCAAACATGATCTGCAGGCTGTATTGCAGGAAGGCCATCATATCCCCAACCTGCAGCGTTGAAGCGGCGATCTGATGCGCCCCTACCCAAATGATCAGCACGGACAAAATGTTCATAATCAGCATCATCACGGGCATCATCGTCGACATTACTCGGTTGATGAATAGGGTCACATCCGCCAGGTCCTTATTCGCCCTGTTGAACCGCTCTGTCTCAAAGTCTTGCTTATTGAATGCTCGGATCACCATCATGCCCGACAGGTTCTCTCGGGTGACCAGGTTCAACCGGTCAATCAGTTTCTGAATTTTTGTGAACTTGGGCACGGCGATGAAGAACACCACCACGATCAGCAGCATTAACACAGCCACGGCCAGCGCGATGATCCACCACATATTGGGGCTCTTATCCACCGCGCGGATCACACCGCCGATCCCCATGATAGGCGCAAAGAACAACATCCGCATCACCATAAACACCACCCGCTGGATCTGAGTGATGTCGTTCGTCGCCCGTGTGATCAGCGATGCAGTCGAGAAATTATTAAATTCCTGGCTGGAGAAGGACTCCACCTTGGTGAACACATCCTTACGCAAGTCCCGTGCGACCCCGGCCGAGGTCCGCGCCGCCAGGTAGCTCACGCTGATATTTGCCACACCCGAGAGCAGTGAGATCAAAACCATCACACCGCCGACGCGGAGGATATAATTCGTCTGAATTTTCCCCATGTCCACGCCCAGGGCCTGATATTCCTCCCGGATCGCCTCGGTTGTCATTTGTGTAACCAGCGTATCCGGCATGGAATCGAATTGCTCGCTGACAGCCTGTTTGATTGTCTCCAACTGGTCCGGCGCCATCTTGAGCAGCTCGAAAATGTCCACGCCCTGAGGGATCTGCGTTGGGTCAAACGGCAGGTCGCCAAACATCTGCGCAGCGTTCTCGGGATGGTCCACAATCTGCTGGATGCCGTAAAGCGTCAGCAAACCGCGTGACATCACCGGTTCCAGCTGGTTCAGCTCTTCGTTTGACAGGTCCTTCAGGACATAAACCGGTTCCGATTCTACTGCGGGGATCGTCTGGACCCACTCATCGTAATCCGCCGAATTCTCGTCCACCAGTTGATAATCCTCATAAACCATCTCAGCTTCGGGGGCATCCAGGAACAGGGCCAGATTATCAAGCTGGCTCTTGCGGATGTAGTCTGGCACGACGCTGTCGATCCCGTTCTGCTGGATGCCGGTGTTCACGATCCGTGAGAGGTAATCCGGCAGCGCCAGGTCGGCGTTCGCCATCACAAAGAGCAGTGCGATCGCCGCGATCACATAGAGCAAATAAGGTTTTAAATATTTTAAAAGTCGAAGCATTAATTTTTGAATTTCCTTCCCCGTTGACCCATTAGCCTATAGTCAATCGGTTTTTATGGCATTTATTCTCTTCAGATAAAATCATTTGTTCTCATTAACCCTGCAAAGCGGACCGTGTTTTTTGTTTAATTCAAGTGTCCGCTGTTTCAACAATTTGAGCGCGGGCAGGATCTGCGCTTTCTCGGAATCGGAAAAAGCGTTCGCTAAATCGAATAACCAGGCCTGACGCCGCTTCATGCTCTTCTCAACCAGGGCTTTACCGTCCTCGGTCAGCTCAATGCGTTTCATCCGCCGGTCTCTGGGGTCCTCAGCCCGGGTCAGCAGCCCCGCCTCAATCAACGAATCCAGAAGCTGGCTCACAGCCGCATTGGTGATACCCAGATGGTCCGCCAGATCATGCACCGAGTCGGGTCCGTGATGATAGAGCCGGAACAGAGTATTGATCTGGGAGAGCGACAGACCGCTTTCACGATTGTGTTTAATGAAAATATGAAAGGAGCGGTGCATGGATGCTTCCATCCACTCCCGCAACACGTTCAGAAAGAGGTCTTTTTCCGACAAAGTTCAGCTCACTTAATAGTTAAACGGGCTTAAATATATGCTTTAAGAATTTAAAAGTCAAGCGCTTCGCAGGGTAATAAAGGTAAATAATTTGTAAACAAATTCAAGCGTTTTCTGGGATCGTGCAAAAATAAGACCAGATCACCAATTAAAAACTTAGTTGGATGATTGGTGGTGCCTTTGAACGCTTTGGTAATGCTGGTCCGAATAAGGACAAAAAACGCAGCAATCTCCTTCTTTTGGTTTAGGGACTGCACCACAACTGGTGCACTTATAGATCCTTTTTCAATAATTATCTGGCATTTCTTCCTGTTTGACATGACCGCATTCAGGGCAGGTAAGATTGGCCTCATATTCGATAGTCATAAAACACACTCTCATTTTGTTGTGATAATAATGTCCCCGATATTTTCTTGGTTTGATTGGGCTTAAATCCGCCGCTGCGGGTATGACCGGAAAAAGCCGACAGAAAAAAGCAGGAGGATGATACTGATAAGCGCCGCCCGTAATGTCAATAAAATAGTCCTTAATGTCCCTAACGTGGAAGCGCAATAATGGCGCGCGGAGAACCGCCGCCAGCGCAGTTTGGATAGCACTATTGGCATGTTTTTTAGGCTCAAAGGGGGTTCAACAGTGGGAATTGATTATGCGGAAACCTAATCTTGTGCATCAGAAAGGCGTCGCCATGTTCAAGATCGCCATCGCAAGCCTCGGACAGACCTTCACCGCAGAACTGAACGATAGCCCCACTGCCCGGAAGCTTTGGGCGGCCTTGCCCGTTGAAGGGGAAGCTAACCTGTGTGGCGAGGAAATCTACTTCGGGATTTCCGTCTCGGCCACGCAGGGACCAGGCGCGCGCCAGGAGGTGGCCCCTGGCACGATCGCCTGTTGGCCGGTGGGGGAAGCCTTTTGCATCTTCTTCGGCCCTACCCTCGTCAGCCGTGGGGACCAGCCCCACGCTTACAGCCCAGTCAACGTCCTTGGGCAGATCACGCGCGCCCTGGACGGGCTGCGAGAGGTGCAGCAAGGGGAGAAAAGGTCAGCATCGAGAAAGCGAGCTGACTCGCTCTAAACAGTTTCTTATAGAACAAATTAGACACTATTCTGAGCAGTGATCTTGGAGAAAATTATGAAAAGAGAAACAAAAAAATCCGTGGGAAAGGGCACGGATGTGGCTACACTTTTATACACAAAGTGGGCGCGGAGGGACTCGAACCCACGACCTCACGGATGTTTCTATAAGTCCATTTAGGATATAAATTACATAATTATTTTTTAGGCAGTTTTGAACGAAGTTGCTTTATTGCATTTGTTTGCTCTTCACGAACTTTTGGTAAAACATAAATTTCATTCAAAACAGTCTTCAATGTCTCAATAATTAGACGAAGATTAGGAGAATTCCATTCATCCCATGACTGCTCATGAATTTTATCGCTCGTCATCTCTTGAATACTAGCCAACACTTCAAAATAAACTGAATCTATATTTGGGTATTTGGATTTTAATTCTCTTATTCTATCTTCGTAATATTCTGCAGTAGTTTCTTCTAAAACAAGAAGCTCATATATTGCTTTTCGCATACAAGCAGAAGCACCTGTTAGAAAATTCATTTTTAAACTTCCTTCTGCTTCTGTGATCAATTCTCTAATGAGTGATGGAATTCTATTATCCATCACAAAAAATGAAGTAGGGACAGAATAAAAAATATTTTTATCTATCTCATCACCTTTTATTAAAAAGGAATATCCTCCATATGCAATTGAGCCACCTCTGTGATATTCAACAATTTTCTCAAAGGAAAGATGCATTGAGATTTTATTGCACGAAGTACACCTTGCAAGAAACGCATAACATTTCTTTGAATTTGACCAATCGAACTCAAAATCATCTTCAATCTTAAAAACCACATTATTGCGGTTGCAAAAAGGGCAGTTAAAAACTTTAGAATCTATAAAGTACTTTAGATCTAATTTGGATTGATCTGTCATCTTTCCTCACTTCTTCTGAACATCATTGTAATTCAGATAAATATTTCCTAATATCAATTCCCTTAAATTCAATCTCTGTCAACAATCGTTTTGTAACATCCTCAACCTGATTTGAAGCTGACTTATTTTTATTTGTCAGGTCAATTAATAATTCCATAAATTCTTTCATATCTTCTGGAGTGATTTCTTCTTCAGGTTTGTTTAGAATTTCATTCCCCAATGTCTGTAACCTTACCGTCTTTTGAATGTATTCAACATTCGCTTTCCGATATTCTGGAGATTGTGATCTCAATATAGAAACCAGGTTTTGAATTTCTTCTCCCCCGAAATTTTCACCAAAGAAATATTCAATAGGTTTTCCCAAATATTCACTTATCTTGTATAGATCACTTGCGGTTACTTGAACCTTTCCCCGCTCCAGATCTGAAATAGATGCTGCGGTTCTCCCCAGGTGATCGGCAAGATCTTTTTGAGTAAATCCCTTTTCAACTCTTGCATCCTTTACATGTTTAACAATCAAATCATTAATATTATCCATGGGATTTTCACCTTCCTACAGCATATAAGTATACCTTGAATGATAACACAAATTATCCTTGACAAACAAACGGAATATACTTATAATCATACTCAAGTATAGCTTTAGTTCTGTTCTATTTTTTTAATCATCGAGTCGGAGAATACTTTATTTATTAATAAAGATTAGGTTGGATTGAAGGGTAGCAATGAATGAGAAAATTGCACGTTACAACGTTCGGATGCCGGTGATTATCGCCAAGGTGTTCAACACATTCGCTATGCTGCTAGGCTATAAGATTTCCACTTTCATTTTCGCTTGCGCCCTGGATGGTC
>JAXHUD010000032.1:0-18323 GCA_034189815.1 Chloroflexota bacterium | reverse complement strand
ACGAGATCGACGTTCCTTATCTTGAAATGGGCGTTCGAGTGGTCAGAGGTTTGGAAAAGCGGTTTGAGTCATGAGGATTGATTCGCACCTTCACCTTTGGGTGAATGACCCTGAGAAGTATCCCTGGCAGCCCATTGGCGGCTATGTCCCTGAAGAGGACGCGTCTTTGGCGCGGTATATGAAGGTGATGGGCGAAAACGGGGTGGATCGTGCAGTGCTGGTGCAACCGACGCCGTATGGTTGGGATAACCGGTATCTACTGGATTGTAAGGCTGCGGATCCGGAAAAATTCAAGGCGGTTGTTTTGGTAGACCCCTTGTCTGGCGAAGCTTCACAAACAATTCGAGAACTGGAAGAGGAAGGCGCGGATGGATTGCGAATTAATTTGCAATTGCAGCCGCTCGCTCGCTGGCAGGGTGAGGGTTTAAATTTGTTGCTGGCAACCTGTACTGATTTACAATTGCCTATCTGTTTCCAAACCACACCGGAATACCTGGGCCTGATCGGTGAGGTTGCTGCCAAATTTGAGATCCCCTTTATCGTTGACCATTTGGGCCGGCCCGAAGCAGGTTGCGCCCCGGATTCTCACGGTTTCAAAAAATTAATCAATTTCTCGGATCATCCCAATATTTACGTCAAGCTCTCGGGCATGAACTACTACTCAAATGAGTCCGCACCGTATCGTGACACCTGGTCTTTGTTACAGGCTGCGAAAAATCAGTTTGGGGCAGATCACTGTATATGGGGATCGGATTTTCCATTTGTAGAGGGCCATTGGACGTATGCCGAAAACATGGCGCTCTTTAATGATGCTGTTGGTTTTGAGGATGAGGACCTTGAGTGGATAATGGGCGAGACCGCCAGATCAATCTGGTGGGATGATGTTTGCGGTTGATGCAGGCCATTAATACATTTATTAAGCAGGACCTGGATTAAAAGTTACGTGGTGTTTTATGGAACAGAGTAATCGACAATTTCAAATAGGTAACACGTGTGGACCATTCGAATGGCGATACGTTTGCGTGTTTGTTGGATTACGAACTAGCCTTGATGCATTTGCAACGGTGAAGGAACAATGGACTTTGGAGGTGGGAAATGGTTCTGGAAACTAAAAAGGTCACTCGGAACGAGGTCGCCAGGCGAGCAGGCGTGGTGCCTTCGACGGTTTCTGATGTGATCAATAACGGCCCGCGCCCCGTATCGGACGAAACCCGGGCGAAGGTGTTGGCAGCGATTGATGCGTTGGAGTATCGTCCCAACGCCGTGGCGCGTCAACTCCGTCGGCAGTGCACGACCACGATTGGGTTGATTGTCCCGGATACTTGTAATACCTACTTTGCTGAGGTTGCCCAGGGGATCGAAGCGGTCGCCTATCCGGATTACGCCCAACTTGTCTGCCGAAGGGTCGCTGCAGGGGAAGGTTTGAAAAGCGTTTTGGTCTGTGGCACTAGCTTGGGAATGTCTATCGCCGCAAATAAGGTGGCAGGTATTCGGGCTGCGCTTTGCCATGATGTTTATACGGCGCACCAGGCGAGGGCACATACCGACGTAAATGTGCTGTGCATGGGCGCATGGATTGTCTCACCGCAGCGGGCGGAAGGAATCCTTGATGGATGGTTATCAACTGATTTTGAAGCTGGGTGGCATCAGCCTCGTCTTATCCAGCTTGAAAATCCCGCGTTGGATCCCGGGTCGCTAGATAAAATCCGGTTTGGCGTGACGCTTTCGCCAAATACGTCTGTGTTTGTCCCATTGCTTTTCGCCGGTCAATTGGAAGATGGAATGCGGCAGGCAGCCGAGAACGGTTTTCGGGTCGTGGAACTGAGCCTACGCAAGCCTGACGATCTATCCGAAGAAAAGCTGTCAAGTTTGCTCGATACGTACGGCTTGGGATTGTCTGCGATCGCTACTGGGCAATCTTGCCTGCATGATGGGATGTGCCTAGCCGCGGCAGACCCGTCAGCTGTGCAGGGCGCAGTTACCCGACTCAAGGCGCATATTGACCTGGCGGCTAAATTTGAAGCAGCCGTGATCCTCGGTGGTATTCGGGGTCGGTTTACCGGGTCAGCGGATGAGATGGCCGAACAGAGACGGCGCGCACTGGCCGCCGTCGCCGAATGCGCCGAGCATGCGATAGATCGGGGTGTCCAACTGCTGCTCGAACCCATCAACCGTTACGAGACCAATTTTATCAACACAGCTATGGAGGGCCTGGATTTTATCGAAGATGTGGGTTATCCGGAGATTAAATTATTATTGGATACTTTTCATATGAATCTTGAAGAAGTGGACATTAATGCGACGCTCACTCGCTATGCGGCGAAGATCGGCTATATCCATTTCGCAGATAGCAACCGGTATGCGCCCGGCTTGGGACATTTACAGTTCCATCAGTTCATGACAACCTTGATTGCCAATCAGTATGATGGCGTCATAACTGCTGAAATACTCCCCTTACCTGATGACGAACGTGCTATGGAACAAGCCGGCGCATTTATTTCTTCCTTGTCTTCCGCTGTGGATGATGAGTAATACGAAATAGAGTTGATTTGGAAACACGCAAGCAAAAACACTGTCGGCCTGGTGACAGGCGCTAGCGAAGGGATCGGCACAAGCGATCTCGTTGACATTGCTGTGTGAGGGTTACAGGGTTGTTATCGTCTCACGTAGCCAAGAGAACCTGGATGCGGCATTAGCCGGTGCCGGTGACCTGGCTGGGAATGCCAGAACGATTACAGCAGATCTGACGGATTCCACCCAGGTGAACAAGGTTATTGACGGCGTGATCCGAACAGAGAGCAAAATCGATGTTGTGATCAACAATCTCGGTCGGGGTTTGGCCCGGGAGTTGATCGAGACAACGGATGAAGAATGGCATTATTTGGTCGACGTTAATTTATCGCACGTATTTTATATCTGTCGGGCGGTTTTACCCCACATGCGCGCACGGCGAGGCGGCCCCAACATCAATATTGCCTCACGTGCTGGGCGGCGGGGTGAAGGTGGCTTTGCTGCCTACAGTCCGTTCAAACATGGTGTTGTGGGGCTGACGCGCGCCCTGGCAGATTCTGAACACCCTTTCGGCGTTCGGGTCAATGCGGTTTACCCTGGGGCGGTTGCCACCAGGCGCATGATCGAGTTGCACCCAGATGAAGATCCCAGCCGGTGGCATGGACCTGAGGACGTTGCCAGTGCAGTGCTTTATTTGCTTTCACCGGCTGCAAGGTTGATGAATGGGCTAGTTATTGATGTGTTTGGAATTTGAAAAGGAGGAATGTGACTGGAATATTGTGTGAGAAGGTGGTGATTATCACCGGCGCAGTCATTCCGGTGGATGGCGGATATACAACCGGCTGAGTTAATGCCGGAATCTACTATAAAGGTTAGTGATCAGATATTAGTCGAATCAAAAGAAAAAGGAATGAAGAGAGTGGACAAGTTACTCATCAAGAACGGGCTGATTGTGACGATAGATGGCGATGACCGGATCATTCGGAACGGCAGCATTTATATTGAGGACAATATCATCAAAGAGATTGGGCCCGATTTGGAGATCGGCGATAAACCCGGCGCGACCGTGATTGATGCCACGGATAAAGTCGTCATCCCGGGGCTTGTCCAGGTGCATGTCCATCTTAACCAGACGCTGTTTCGAGGCTTGGCAGATGACATGGATGTGGTGGACTGGTTGAAACGTCGTATTTGGCCCTTTGAACAGGCACATACATATGATAGTGTATATGCTTCTGCCCGGTTATCCATCCTGGAATTGATGAAATCCGGCACCACAACAGCTGTAACAATGGAGACGTTGAATCACACTGAGGCTGCCTTTTTTGCTGCTGAAGAGATGGGGATTCGGGCTGTGATCGGGAACGTCTTGATGGATCGTTGGGAACCAGGCACGGAGATGAAGGGCGAAAACATCCAAATTGCCTTGGAGAAAAGTCGTCAACTGTACGAAAGTTTTCATGGGCGGGCAAACAATCGTATTCAATATGCTTTTTGTCCCAGGGGTACCCGTAATGCCACGGATGAATTATGGCAGGAGGTTGCCCAAATCGCCCGAGAAAAACAAATTCGGGTTCACAGCCATGCAGCCGAGAATAAGGCCCAAACGAAAAGATTATCCGAATTCGGCGGCAGTGAAGTCAATTATTTACATAAAATGGGCGTTCTGGGACCGAACCTCATATTAGCGCATGCAATCTGGTTAACTGATCAAGAACTTGAGCTTTTGACCGAATCGGGGACCCATATCGCTCATTGTCCGAGCGCGAATTTTAAACTAGCTTCTGGAATTGCACCAGTCCCTGCCATGCTTGAGAGGGAGATCAATGTTGCAGTGGGTGCCGATGGTGCACCTTGCAATAATAATTTAGACGCATTTATGGAAATGCGCCTCGCTGCATTAATCCATAAACCGCGTTTTGGTCCGAAATCTATGCCCGCAGGAAAAGTCCTAGAGATGATGACGATGGGGGGTGCCAGAGCAGCAGGACTGGATCATGAAATTGGGAGTCTCGAGCCAGGTAAAAAGGCAGATTTGGTACTAATAAATAAAAACGCCGCACATGCTTTCCCCGCTTTTGCCTCCAACCCAGTGACCCGGGTGGTATATGAGCATCAATCTCGAGATGTTGATGTCGTGATCGCTGATGGTGAAATATTAATACAGAAAGGAAACTCGGTTAATTTTGACGAAGAGGAAATCTTATCGCAATCTGAAGATGCGCTATTACGATTGCTGAATCGATTGCCAGAGTCTTTACGATCTGAACTAACCAAATAGAATTGCGTATGAAAGATCTAAAATTTGCTTTAGTTACTGGTGCCAGCGAAGGCATTGGTAAAGCAATTGCAGAGATGGTTCTGAGGGAGGGGTTTCGTGTTGTGCTGTCTTCTCGAAATGAGGAGAAATTGAAAATGGCACTGGATTCATTTGAAGCGTTATCACAAAACGCTGTCAGCATGCCGGCGGACCTAACCGTCTCTGCAGAAGTAAAACAACTAGTTGAAACCATCTCTCGCGAAGAAGGAAAGATTGATCTGCTGGTGAATAATCTCGGCCGTGGCTTGCAAAGGCAGGTCATCAATACAACGGACGAAGAATGGGATTATATGGTTAAAGCCAACCTCAGTAGCGCTTTTTATCTCTCTCGAGCAGTCTTGCCAATCATGCGCGAGCAAGGCAATGGAATGATTATCAATATCGCTTCGAGAGCCGGCAGGCGCGGCGAAGGTGACTTTGCCGCTTACAGCGCTTTGAAACATGGTCTAGTAGGGCTGACTCGAGCCTTGGCAGATTCGGAAGGAAAGTATGGAATACGCGTCAATGCAGTTTGCCCGGGGCCTGTTTCGACGGAACGGATGCAAAGACTGCATCCTACTGCAAACCACCAGGACTGGCTTGCACCGGAAGATGTTTCAGATGCAGTCCGTTTTCTGGTTTCACCAGCAGCGAAAACTATGAATGGGCAAGTTATTGATATGTTTGACAAATAGCTAAGGAGGAACGTGGTGAAGAGACTTTCTGGGAAGGTTGTGATTATAACGGGCGCTGGTCGTGGGATCGGCAGACGAGCTGCACTGCTTTTTGCCTCTGAAGGCGCGAAGCTTTTATTGGTCGATATAAACGCGGAAGCCGGGGAGTCCGTTGCCGAGGAAGTACTTTCAGAAGGCGGTGAAGCGGTTTTCATCAAGACCGACCTGACGAATGCTGCTGATGTGGAAGCCATGGTCGCCGCCGCGCTTGAGCGCTACGGGCATATTGATGTGCTCTATAACAACGCAGGCATCAACCACTACGGTAAGCTGGCGGATACGGAAGAATCAGACTGGGATAAAGTGATGGCGGTGAACGTAAAAAGTATATACCTCACGTGTAAGTACGTAATCCCCGTCATGGCAGCGCAGAATAAAGGCAGCATTGTCAATACCGGTTCCACTGCTTCGCTGGTCGGGCTCAAGAGTTTGGCTGTCTATACGGCATCCAAAGGCGCCGTCCTTCAGCTAACTCGTAATATGGCTTTGGACTATGCCAAAGATGGGATCAGGGTGAATGCCCTTTGTCCCGGCGTGACGGCGACGGAAATGACCCAGCAGGTCATTGATGATGATCCGGATCCCCAAGCAGCTCGGGAACGGTTTGACCGGGTGATCCCGCGCGGCAGCATGGCTGACCCCGTCGAAATTGCCAATACAGCGCTGTTCCTCGCTTCTGATGAAGCATCGTATATTACCGGCGCAGCAATTCCGGTGGACGGCGGTTACACGGCGGGTTGAGCGCAGATTAGACTATGTTGGATTGTTACAAATTGCTAAATAATGAGATAAGTTTCGATTACAAGGAGAAATAGAAATGGAAAAATTGCTTATTAAAAATGGGCTGATCGTCACGGTGGACGGGGACGACCGGATCATCCGAAACGGCAGTATCTATATCGAAGATAACATAATCAAGGAGATCGGGCCGGATTCTGAGGTTGGCGATAAACCCGGCGCAACAGTGATTGACGCGACGGATAAAGTTGTTATTCCCGGATTTGTCAGCTGCCACAACCACCTCTACAGTGCTGTGGTGCGCAGTATTCCGTACTCAGGGTTCGAATCACCAGACTTCTCGTTTGTCTCCTGGATGGAACGCTTCTGGCTACCTTTGCTGGAAGATCGGGTTGACCAGGAACAGATGTATATTGGTACACTCGCCAACCTGATGGATCATATCCGCAGCGGTGTGACCACAACAACGGACACGGCAGAGGGTTCTTACGCGCTTCCCGGCGCCTTGGATGCCGTAGACAAGGCAGCGATTGAATCCGGTGCGCGGGCCGTCCTCTCTTTTGAGACAACCGGCCGGATCAGTGAAGAGAATGCGGCGATGGGCTTGCAGGAAAATGTGAATTTCATCAAGAAATGCCGCTCCCGGGATCTGGACCGCATCAGCGGGCGGATCGGTGTCCATACGACCTACACGTGCTCAACCGATTTACTCAAGGAGGTCAAGGCGACCGCTGATGAACTGGGCGCGGGTTACATGATGCACCATCTGGACGACCGCTACCACCACTTTGATACCACCCGGCGCTTTGGCTTGCGGCCAACCCGTTACCTGGAGGACATTGGTTTCCTCAGCCCGAACCTGATCCTGTTCCATTGCAGTTATATCGATCCGCTGGACGACCCGGCAATCTTCAAGGAGTACGATGTCAAGGTTGCGCATAACGCTGAATCCAATGCGATCTTCAGCTTCTGGCCGAATATGATGCCGTTGATCAAGGCTGGTGTGACGGTCGGCCTCGGGACGGATGGCCAGACCTTCAACTATTTTGAGGTGATGCGCACGGCCCAGATGATCCATCGGATCCGCTATGAGAACCCCGAAGTCATGAAGGACGATGAAGTCCTGCGGATGGCGACGATCGAAGCCGCCAAAGTTCTGCAAAAGGAAGATGAGATCGGTTCGCTTGAGGTCGGTAAGAAGGCCGACGTGGTCGTCCTAAATAACCGCTCCACGGTGCCGCTATTTGAACCGAATGTGAAGAGCTATATTGTTGGAACATGCGAACGCATTGATGTGAACGACGTGGTGATCGATGGGGAAATCGTGATGAAAGACGGCGAATTCTACAACCTGGACGAAGAAGAAATCCGGGCGAAATCCCACGAGACGGCTGTGAAATTGTGGGAACGCAACGAATGGCCGACACCCTAGTCTGTTTAGTTTGACTTTAAGAGAATGGATGTGCAATGACGCCCGAAACGAAATTTGACCTGATCGTCCGTAATGGATGGTTGATCACAATGGATGCCGATGGAAACCGTTATCAATCGGCTGATATTGCGGTGTCTGAGGGCGCCATTGCCGCCATCGGGTCGGAATTGCCGGGCAAGGGTGCCCGTGAGATTGACGCTAAAGGTAATGTGGTCCTGCCCGGCCTGGTGGACGCACATATGCACACAACGCTCTTGCGCGGTGTTGGGGATGACCTGCCGTTGATGAGATGGTTGTATGAGGTGATGTTCCCTAAAGATGCCCAGATTCAACCCCAGCACATTCACGCTGCAGCATTAATGAACCAGAATGAGTTGATCCGGGGCGGTGTAACGACTTTTCTGGATATCTTTCGCTTCCCTGGTGAAGCAGCCGCAGTAGCTGAACAATCCGGACTGCGGGGCGTTTTCTGCCCTCAGATGATCGATGAACCCGCAGGCGCAGGAGAGACACTGGAGAGTAACCTCGCCTTTATTGAGGCATGGCATGACCAAGTGCCTGAACGGATTTATACCTGGTTCGGCCCGCATGCGCCATATTCAAATTTTCCCGAGACTTATGGGAAGATCGCTAAATACGCAGAGCAATATGATGTCGGCTATCACACCCATATCTGTGAAACGGTTGATGAAGTCAATCAGATCAAAGAGAAATACGGCAAATCTTCCGTTCAGCTTCTGGATGATGTTGGCGCTCTCGGACCGAGGCTCTCGGTTGCCCATGGGATTTATCTGGACCTGGACGATATCGAATTACTTGCGGCGCGAGGTGTGGGCGTTGTCCACAACCCCAGCAGCAATATGAAGCTTGCGTCGGGTGTCGCACCGGTGCCGGCCCTGATGGCGGCTGGTGTGACGGTGGGCCTCGGGACGGATTCGAACTTGAGTAATAATAACCTCGATATGTTTGAGGAAATGCGTCTGGCGGCTTTCCTACATAAGCTGACTCAGGGCGACCCCTCCGTATTGCCTTGTGAAGAGATATTACGGGTGGCAACGATGGGCTCAGCAGCCTGCCTGGGGATGGATGATCTGATAGGGTCGTTGGAGGTGGGGAAACGCGCGGATATTATTATCATCGACGTCCATCAACCGCATCTGAACCCGCTGCTGCCTGAGCCGCATACCAATGTCATTGAGCAGATCGTTTATTCGGCTTCGGCAGCCGATGTGATAACCACGATTGTGGAAGGCAAAACACTGATGCATGCGCGAGACGTGCTGACTCTTAATTGGGATGAAGCGGAACCCTTGGTCCGGGAAATGGCGCTGGATTTGTTGGAACGGGCAGATACCTGGCGGCGATTGGGGAAGGATGACTGATGGCACCTAAACGTGTTATAAACGGCAAAATCTGGCAGGACGGCGTGTTCCGCGAGGCTGACTTGTTGATTGACGGTGATGGAAAGGTCGTTGGGATTCAAGAACCATTGACAGGAATGGATGCCTACAACGGAAATACGGTCGATGCCGGTGGCTGTCTTGTGTTACCGGGTGGGATTGACGCCCATGCACATATCGAAGATGGTGCAGAGACCTTCTATGAAGGATCCTGTGCTGCTGCGGTTGGGGGGATTACGACCGTCGTGGATATGCCGCCTTTTCATGTTTGTTCAACGCCTGAGGGCTTCAAGGCACGCGTAGAGAAAGCCGAGAACCAGTGTGTTACCGATTTCTGCATTCACGGTGGGATCGTTGTGGAACCGGACGACCTTGCTGCGCTAGAGGATGTTGCCCAGGCTGGTGCCGCCGGATTTAAGGTTTTTATGCCGGCCGAACCGCCGGTCTCACAGGAAACCCTGTGGGGTGCGGTACTAACCGCAGCGAAGACAGGGCTGCGGTTAGTACTCCATGCCGAAGAATCGGCTTGTCTGGTCGATGATGTTGACTGGCAGGATCCCTTGGGTTTTGCAAATGCCCGGCCGCCAGTGGCCGAAACAGCGGCGACCGCGATGATGCTCGAGATGGCGCGGGCTGCCGGCGCACCCATTCATATTTGTCACATTTCAGCCGCACGTACGGCTGACCTGATTGATCAATACAGCGGCTGGGGTGTGGATGTGACCGCAGAAACGACGCCGCACTTCCTGACTTTTTCAAAAGAGGATTTTAAGCAGTACGGTAAGCGGTTGAAGACCACACCGCCGCTCCGGGATGCCGAAGATGTTGACCACCTTTGGGAAGCGCTGCGAGAAGGCGTGATCGATATGGTCATCAGCGACCATTACCTCGGTGAGCTGCCGGTTCCTGATAGAGAGGTCAGCTTTGAAACAAAGCAGTCGGGTATTGCCGGCTTGGAGGTCTCTTTGCCGCTTTTATATCATCTGGCCATCAACGGAAACCGGTTGACAATGGCACGGTTTATGGAAGTGACTGCGGAAAACCCGGCGAAGATATTTGGGTTTGATTGGCGGAAAGGAAGTCTGACCCCGGGGATGGACGCTGATTTCGTATTGTTTGACCCGGAGATGGAATGGACGGTTGGGACTTTTGGCCCAAGTTCCCGGGCAAGTCTATTGCCATACGAGGGTTGGCAGTTGAAAGGGAAAATTGAAAGCACTTGGGTCCGTGGGGAAAAGATTTGGGACGGCGACTCCGTACTGGCGGAACCAGGTACAGGCATATTTATCGCTCATAAATAACATAGTTTAATAACACGAGAAAGGACGAGAAAAATTATGAGTATGGATTTGATTATCAAGAATGGCGCAGTGATCACCATGGATGGCGAAAACCGGGTGATCGAAAATTGCGATGTGGCGATCAAGGACGGCGAGATCGTTGAAATCGGCAAGAATTTGGAATATGAGGCTGAGGAAATACTGGACGCGACCAATTCCGTTGTTTCCCCTGGTTTCATCAATGGTCATACACATGTCTACCAATCCACGATTGAAGGCATTGGCTATGACATGCACTTCGATCCCTGGAATTGGCGTTTCCTCTTCCCGGTGGTTTCCAAAATCCAACCGATGCATGCTCAGGCAGGGGCAGCGCTGGCCGCATTGGAGCTCATCAAGAATGGCGTTACCACGGTTTCCGACCATTGGTACCTGCACACGGATATGCAAAACATTTACCGGGTGACCGAGACTTTCGACAAGGCTGGTATCCGCGCGCAAATGGTGTTCGGTCTGCTGGATCAGACATTTGCAGGAGAGCGAACCGATTCCGAATATATGACCATGATCCAAAAGGAAGATACGCTGGTTGATGAAGCACGACGTTTTCACAAGGAGTGGCACAACACCCGCCGGACAACCGTTGCTTTGGGCCCCGGGTCCACGGAAGACATCAGCGAGAGCATGATGGTCAAGACCGTGGAACTGGCAAAGGAACTGGATATCAATGTCAGCACGCATGTGGCCGGCTGGATTGAAATCAATTCCTATACCATGCGCCAATTCGGAGAGCGCGACCTGGAGCACTTCCATTCCCTTGGCCTGACCGGGCCGAAAGGCGTGATGTTCCATGCCGTCTGGCTGTCGGATCGGGAACTGGCGATCATGGCCGAAACGGACACCAAGGTCGTGCACTGCCCGGTGGCAAATGCTTATCTGGGTTATGGGATTGCAAAGATCAGCAATATGCTCAGTCGCGGGATTAAAGTTGGCCTGGGGACGGATGGCGCTGCCAGCTATACCTACGACATGCTGGAAGTGGGTCGTGCGGCTGCTATGCTTCAGAAAGCGCCCCAGTTGGATGCTGAGGCCGTCACCGCTGAAGAAATCATGAGCATGCTCACCCGCAACGGCGCAGCGGTCTTGGGCCTGGATGAACAGGTAGGCTCGCTGGAAGTTGGGAAACGGGCCGACATCGCCGTGGTTGATTTCAACCAGCCGCACCTGCTGCCGGACGGTCGCTGGTTGCCGAAGCTCATTTATTCCGCCAATGGTGGTGATGTGAAGCACACGGTGGTCGATGGGCAGGTTGTAATGAAAGAACGGCAGGTCCTGACTATGGATGAAGAACAGGTACTAGTAGAGGCCATGGCTGCCCGGAAAAACCTGGTTGAAATTGCCGGACCGGAAACAAGAGCGCTGCTGGCCGCACCCTGGCCTGAGGAAGGTCCCTATTGGCGTGCCATTGTCCAGAAATAAGCACAAGTGAACGAGAAGCATAGAAACGGAGAAACCGATGAAACGCATAGAGAATAAGGTCGTCCTAGTGGTTGGGGCCGGTGAACATATGGGACGCAGCGCGCCGCTGCTCTTTGCTCAGGAAGGCGCTAAGGTCGTCATTTCGGCTCGTCGGGAAGCGGTATTGGAAGAGACGGCTGAGATGATCCGCAGCCAGGGCGGGGAAGTATCGATTGCGCCCGGGGATGCGACCAACCCTGATGATGTGCAGAAGATGATCTCGGTCGCCGTGGAAAATTACGGCCGGTTGGACGTGCTCTATAACAATATCGGTGGGGGTTGGGTTGAACTTGATAAGAAACTGCATGAGATCAGCCCGGAAGCCTTTGACCGGATCATTCAAAGCAATCTGGTCGCGGTTTACAACACGTCCCGAGCGGCGGTGATCCAAATGCTTGAACAGGGGCACGGTGGATCGATCATCTTTGTGACCGCCTCGGAAAATGTGCGCCGGATGGCGAACCCTGTTTACGCTTACACCAAGGCCGGCATGATTGATATGGCTCTGAATATGGCCAATGACTATCATCATGATGGCATCCGAGTGAACTGCCTATGCCCGGGTCTGTTCTGGTATGAACCGATCAAAGAACCGGTTGTCAAACCACTGACCGAAAACCTGGTCCGATTGCAACCGGTGACGGCCCGTCAGGGACACCCGGCGGACATGGCCTATGCGGGCTTATATCTCGCCTCAGACGAATCCAGTTTCGTCACGGGACAGTGTATCGCTGTGGATGGTGGTGATGATGTCAAACTGACTAATCTGGTAATTGACATCTAAAGCCTATTGAGGATTGGCAGATGTGCGTGGCATAAGCCGAACGCGACTTAACGCTAAGAATAATAAGGATTTCGTATAGGCATTCTGATATCTGTTAATATTTTTACCAAAAAAGAAAATGATCGTTGATAGTTAAAAAAGTTAAGGAATGAACAGGTAAAGGGAGCAGGAACAGTGAAAAAGATCGGTTTGGCCGGTTTCATCCATGAGACCAATACATTTTCAAATACACCGACACCGCTTGATAATTTTGTCAATCAAAGCGGGTTTTATCCCGAATTGATGCAGGGAGAGGAAATATTTCAATTCAAGGAAGGACGGGTCAATATCGCTGCCAGTGGGTTCATGCGCAAGGCGGATGAACTCGATTTGGACGTTGTCCCCCTCGTCTGGTGTGGGACGGAACCTTCTCAGACAGTACCGCAGGATGTTTTTGATACGATCATGGGTTGGATATTGGCAGCATTGAAAGAGAACGCGCCTTACGACGGCCTCTATCTGGATCTGCATGGCGCAATGGTGTTTGGCGACCTGCAGGACGGCGAGACCGAAATCCTGCGGCAGGTCAGAGCCGTGGTCGGCAAGATCCCGATCGTCGCCTCGCTCGATCTGCATGGCAATATCACCCGGGCGAGCTTCGAACTGGCGGACGCACTTGTTGGGTACCGCACCTATCCGCATGTTGATGGTTATGAGGCTGGTGAGCGCAGTGCGGTGTTTATGCGCTATTTGATGGATGGCAAACCACTTTATAAAGCCTTCCGGCAATCCCCATTCCTGATGCCTGCCACGACTCAGCCAACGACCATTGAACCGGCCAAGTCCTTGTATGGCCTGATCCCCGAAGTTGAATCTCGCAAGGGCGTCTTTTCCGCTTCGATCATGGAAGGGTTTAATGCCTGCGATTTACCAGATACAGGTCCGTCCATATTCACCTATGCAGAAGACCAGGTCACGGCAGACAATGCGGCTGATTTCCTGCTGGATGCGATGCTGGAAAGAGAGGCGCAGTTCTCGGTCAATATGTACGCGGTGGATGATGCTGTGAAGAAGGCTAAGGAATTAGCTAAGACGGCGGATGGCCCGGTGCTGCTGATTGATGTACAGGATAACGCCGGTGGCGGTAGCCCCTCGGATACCGTTTGGCTTTTGGAAGAATTGGTGGCGCAGGATGTTCGGGATGCAGCGGTAGGCGTCATTTGGGACCCGGAGGCCGCCGCAATTGCGCACGAAGCCGGCGAGGGCGCGGAAGTGGAGATCGCTGTGGGCGGGAAGTCTCTGCCAGGACAGGAACCCTTTGTTGCCAAATTTAAAGTTGAAACACTCTTCGAGGGCGACTTCGTTGGCGTTGGACCGATGGTGAAAAATCGCCGGTTAAACCTCGGCAAGATGGCGCAACTGCGCTATATGGGCGTTCGGGTGGCCGTCTCCACTGAGCGCATGCAGGCTCTGGACCGATCCCTGTTCCAGACCGTTGGGATTGAACCCGCTGAGATGAAAGTCTTGGTGCTCAAAAGCGCCAACCATTACCGGGCGGATTTCGGGCCGATTGCCTCTGAGATTATCAATGTGGATGCACCCAGTGCCATTATTGAAGATCCGGTGAATATCAATTACCTGCATTTGAGGGAGGGTGTCCGGTTGAAAGGACTTGGACCTGAATATAAGCGACCATAGTATTGGCGTTTTTTTGATGGAATTAAAGTTTTTGTTCGCGATGCGCAAAACGGACGCGTTACAGCGATAGAGCGGAAGAACCTGACACTTCAATTCAGGTCGATAAGGAGAATATATGCCAGAAAAAGTCACATTGACCATCAATGGCAAGGTGGTAGCCGTTGAGCCCAAGTATTTTAATTGGCCTTTATTGAAGTTTTTACGTGAGAAACTGGGGCTGACCGGGACAAAACAGGGCTGTGACAGCAAAGGTACTTGCGGCTTATGCAAGGTGATCATCGATGGTCGCTCTCGGATTTCCTGTGTGCGTAAGATGTCAACGTTGGATGGTGCGGTTGTAGAGACGATCGAGAGCCTGCAAATTGGAGAGGAAGAGACGCCTCATCCCCTGCTGCAGACCGTGATTCAGGATGGGATTTTCCAATGTGGATACTGTGCGCCGGGCGCGTTGATGTCCGCCAAGGCGTTGTTGGATGAGAATCTCAATCCCACTGATATGGAAATTGAGCGCGCAATATCGGGGACGCTTTGCCGATGTGTGGGCCTGACCCGGATGGATGAAGCGGTCAAGCGCGCTGCGGCTATCCTGCGCGGCGATGCAGAAAGCACCTGGACCGCTGAGGACACCGCTAACGAGTACCTGACCCTGGATAAAATCACCGGCAAGCTGCTGTATACAAATGACTTGAGCTTCAAGGATATGCTGGTCGGAAAGGCGCTGCGAGCCAACGTACCCCACGGACGAGTCAAGAAGGTGGACGCCTCAGCAGCCGAGAAGATGCCCGGTATTGTGAAAGTGCTGACGAGTAAGGATATCCCCGGTGAAAATATCTTCGGTGTGATTCAATCGGACCAGCCCGTCTTTTGCACGGACATCGTCCGTTATGTTGGCGATACACTCGCCCTGGTCGTTGGCGAGACGGAGGAACAGGTGGAGGCAGCGCTGGATGCGATTGAGGTTGAGATTGAACCACTCCCTGTGGTCGCGACGATTGCCGATGCCCTAAAACCAGATGCGCCTGTTTTGCATCCTCGCCTGAAGGAGGCAAACCCGGCTCAACCTAACGTATTGATCCATTTCCACGTTGGCAAAGGCGACATCGAAAAAGGGTTTGCGGAATCGGACTTGATCTACGAACAGACTTACACCGTTCCCTTTGTTGAACATGCCTATATGGAACCTGAAACCAGTATTGGTGTGGTTGATGAGGATGGAACGATCAAGGTCTATGTAGGCAGCCAGGGCCCGACAGATGATCAGCATCAGGTAGCCAAAGTGATGGGCGTGGATGAAGAGCAGGTTCAGATCGCGCATGTCTATATGGGCGGCGGCTTTGGCGGCAAGGAAGACGTCGCCGGCCAGATCCACGCCGCCTTGGCAGCGTATCACACCGGAAAACCGGTTAAGGTCCATTGGAGCCGGGCAGAATCCATTGCGGTGAGTTACAAGCGTCACGCGGCCGAACTCCATTACAAGATGGGGATGAGCAATGACGGCCTGTTGAAGGCCGCGGACATCGAAATCTTTGGTGATACCGGCGCTTATGCCTCGGCTGGAGAAGCGGTGCTTTTTCGGATGATGGCGTTTGCCTGCGGCCCTTATGAAGTCCCAAATGTTGAAGTTAATACCTATGCCATTCATACGAATAACAACCCCTGCGGCGCATTCCGAGGATACGGCAGCCCGCAAGCGACATTTGCGGCGGAGGTCCATGTCCAGTATATGCTGGATCAATTAGGTCTGGATCCGGTTGAATCCCGATTGAAAAATGCTCTGGACATAGGCAAGGTGACCATCACCGGGGATGTGCTCACTGAAGATGTGGGTGCGGGGATGGTGGAATGTCTATCCGCAGTCAAGGCGACCCTGGCGGAGACCGAGTTGCCGGAGGTCGACGAGGGAGAGAAATTGGGCGTAGGCATCGCCTGTGCGTATAAGAACGTTGGTTTAGGGATGAATATCTCCGATAAGGCAGGCGCGCGTGCCAGCCTGGCACCGGATGGAAAATTCCTGATCAGGCACGGCGCGGCTGATATGGGTCAGGGTTCCGTGCAGGTAGCGGCGACCATTACCGCGCAGATCCTGGGTGTTCCGATTTCGAAGGTCCGTGTGCATACGGGCGACACCCGTTACGACCCGCATGGCGGCATGACGACAGCATCCCGAGCCACGTTTGTGACGGGTAATGCCGTCCGGCTGGCAGCCGAGGGTCTCAGAGAGAAACTGTGGGAAGCCATCGCGAATGAATTCCAGGTCTCAAAGGATCAAATTGAGATAGAAGGTGATCATTTCATAGATGGCGAGAGTGGGCGTGAACTGATCTCGCTGGAGCAGCTTGCTGCCAACGGCACTGAATTTGTCAACGAAGCACACTATGATGCCCCTACGACCCAACCGCCGCCGGACCACACCGAATCAAATCCGGAGGTCCCCGACGCACCCTTGCACTTTGCCTACGACTTCGGCGCCCAGGCCGTTATTTTGTCGGTGAATGAGGAAACTGGGGCAGTCAGGGTGCACAAAGTAATCGCTGCGCACGATTCAGGAACACCCATCATTTATAAGAACGTTGTCGGACAAATTGAGGGCGCTGCCGTCCAGGGCTTGGGTTATGCGCTAAGTGAGTCCTATCAGATTGAAAATGGAATCCCACAGACAACCCGTCTCAAGGACCTGGGCTTGCTGCGGTTCCGGGACGTTCCGGAGATTGTGGCAATTCCGGTGACGGATCCGCCGCATCCAAAGGGACCTTTTGGAGCCAAAGGAATGGGTGAACTGGCGATCACACCAACCGCGCCGGCTGTCATTAACGCTATCCACGATGCTACCGGCGTCTGGATCCGTGATCTCCCGGCTACCAGGGAGAAGATCCTGGCCGCGCTAAAAGAAAAAGAGAAATGAAAATTGCGCATAGCTTGAAGATGTGAAATAGCTGATAGTTTAAGAGAAGGAATGGAGAGACCAATGGAGAAGATCATCGAGACATTAGTCGCAAAGGGCAAAGCGGCACAAAAACAGATCGAGTTTTGGGACCAGAATTAATTTTTATCGAAAGGCCAAGACATCCACATCCCTTTTTATTGGATAAGCGTAATTTCATGCGATTTTAGCCAATGAAATATTCTTTGCTGTAATCGTGCTTGTTTAAATTGAAACCAGCGTTCTCTTTCGGCGGGAAAATCCAGGAGTACGTTTTTGAAACGACGAAAGGCGCCGCTCCCTACGATGGCGCGTTCCAGGTGCTCCTGTAAGGATGTGTCTGTGATACTGCTGATGAAAGCTTCCATGTCCCGGTAACCTTCGTGAGAGTCTTGCGATGGAATTTTTATAAAACGGTTGCCAAGGCCTCTCTTAACCAGATCCGCTTCATGCAATACTTTATGTTCCCATTCGTTCACTTGTTGTTCATCGAATGCTTTTTCCCAATCCAGGTTGTGAGATTTCTCATTGTAATAAACCGCATAAAAATTTTCCACCCTATCGAATGCTTCTTCGCTAACCGTGATTATGTCACCGTTTTCTAAATCCAGATAGAAGAAAATTTCATAACTCCCATACTCGAAAGCGCGTTCAAGTTCTGAAAGATCAATTTTGAGTTGGCGCATATTAAAGTCGCTATTTATTCCAAAGGGATAGGGATTATGGAAAGTTGGTAGAAATAAATCTTTTACCTAATTTCGCATAAATGCTCTCTAATTTTATTACTGAAAGTCAGTTAACTCAACTTAAAACCTGAAAATATGAAGATGTGGAATCAAATTCTAACAGAAATTAATCGGTGATGTATGATTTACGGTTCTTTGATATGGAAATCAGGCATTGATATCCTATAGGAAAAAGAAAAAACCAGCGCAAAAAGCGCTGGCTTGATTAGTAGCGGGGCTTGGATTCGAACCAAGGACCTCCGGGTTATGAGCCCGACGAGCTACCACTGCTCTACCCCGCATCA
>JAXHUD010000031.1:16874-18788 GCA_034189815.1 Chloroflexota bacterium | reverse complement strand
AGAAGATCAGGGTCATAACAAGCCAGTCATCCTTATTGCCCCGGGAGTTCAAGGATCAGAGGCAACAATCCATAGCTAACGGATACTGCAGGCTCTGGGACTTTGGAGACAAGGTCGAACATTGAAACCAAATAATATACATCAATTCAATATATTATCAATATCTATATTATATTAATTAATCTAGAGCAATACTATACGAAAGGCCTAAATTAATGCCAGACACATCATCAAGAGCCACAATTTCCGAGGTGATGGCGGCCTATCTGGACAGTGTTTACCTCTCCCGGAGCGAATCCACCTACCGAACCTACAAGAACGGCCTCAACAAGTTTCAGAAGGTCCTGCTGGATCGAAAGATTGATCCGAAAGAGGTCGAGATAACCGAACTTGGTGAGGATGCCATCGCCTGGCTGGCGACCGCATTGAAAGCCTACTCCCCGGCAACAGAACAATGTTATCTCACAGCAGCAACCGGGCTGTACGAATACATCGCCGGCGAGGAGATTATGGAGGTCAATCTGCCCAGGGTCCACCTGCTAATCAAACAGCGTGCTCGTCGCGCAGGCGTCAGGCTCCCACAGTTCCCTAAGGACCAGATCGAAGAAGTCCTGGAATACGCCCAAACTCTGCAGCAGTTCCCCACCGAGGACGAACGCGACCGCCTGATCAACTACCGCGACCGCGCCTTTTTGCTCACGCTGGCGGATACCGGGCTGCGGGTGCACGAGGTTTGCAGCCTGCGGCGTGGCGACATTGACTGGTTCGAAAGCCGAGCCATCATCATCGGTAAAGGAAATAAGGAAGCTGTCGTTCGCTTTTCCGGTCGGTCATTGCGGGCGCTCAAGGACTACCTCGCACTGCGAGCAGCCCGGGATGGCGCCACAGGCAAATCATTAAGCGCCTTGGCCGTCTTCTCGCGTCACGACAAAGCCGTTGGCGATCGGATTAAAGCCATCTCCACCACAACGGGCCGTAAGATCGTCAAAGACCGGGTTCGTGAATCTGTTGGCGACGAAGCCGTCGGAACCATCACCCCGCACTCTTTCCGGCATTATTTTGTAACCACCGTCCTCCAGGCCTCGGGTAACTTGAAACTGGCCCAGAAGCTGGCTCGGCATAAAAACATCGCCGTCACCCAGCGCTATTCCCACCTCAGCGATGATGAGCTCGATAAGGAATATTTGGATATCTTTGGTTAACCCCACCCCAATTAAGCAGTTTATAAGGAAGATTAATCGAGTCAATCCTTAACGTGCCTACCCACCGAACAATGGTACTATTGGAGTGGGAAAAATAGACGCATACAATAATCCCTGGCGATATATCGGAATGCCTGACTCACCAACCTCACAAAAAGGACAGTTTCGCACTTATGCCGCCCTACCGGATCCACACGCACCCTATCCTCCCCGAACGCCCGGATATAGAAACAATTAAATTCACCTGGCAAGACCAGTCTTACATCGCTCACAAAGGCGAGACGATTGCGGCTGCGCTGATCGCCAATGGAATTGATATTTTTGGCCACCATCCCAAAGATGGCGCGCCGCTGGGCTTGTTTTGCGCCAACGGCCAATGCGCCCAATGTATGGTCCTCGTGGAGGGTAAACCCGTCAAGGCCTGCATGACCCGGGTCACGCCCGGCGCGGATATCCAGCCAGCGGACGGCTTACCCGATATCTCCGGTCTATCGGCGAACGTCGATACCCTGAAAAAGTCCGTCACCCTGCCAATCCGGGCCATTCCTGTCCTGGTCATTGGCGGCGGCCCGGCAGGGCTCTCAGCCGCAATTGAATTGGGCCGGCTCGGGGTGGAAACCCTCCTGGTGGATGACAAAGTCAGTCTGGGCGGCAAGCTTGTATTGCAAACCCACCGTTTCTTTGGCTCAAGCAAAGCCGTTTATGCCGGCAC
>JAXHUD010000031.1:5911-16774 GCA_034189815.1 Chloroflexota bacterium | reverse complement strand
GGAAATCGCTTGTGATTGCGTATTGATCGCCGTCGGCCTTAATCCCGTGGACGAGTTCATCAGCAAAGCACAGGAAGTCGGCCTGCCCGTCTTTGCTGCCGGTGACGCGGCGGAAGTGGCCGAAGCCTCCGCTGCGATCTATTCCGGTAAAATTGCTGGTTTTAATGTGGCCCGCGCACTGGGCATGGATGTACCACCCATTCCGAGTCAGTGGCTGGATTTGGAGTCAGTACTCAAATCCCGGCCTGGTGAGGTGCTCGCACTGGACGATAAAAAACCCACTGGTAAGGCTTTCCCCGTGATGCACTGCCGGCAGGAGATTCCCTGTGACCCCTGCGCATCAGTCTGTCCCAATGGATTAATCCGGATTGACCCTGATGACATCCGCAATCTGCCTGAATTTTGTGAACTGGAAGGCAAAAATTGCATCGCCTGTGAGCGCTGTGTGGCGATCTGTCCCGGATTGGCCATCACCTTGGTCGATTTCCGTAAAGACCCGGTGCTGCCGACGGTCTCTTTACCCTTGGAATTCTCACCGGACGCCGTGATGGTCGGGGACGTAGTGCCCGTGACCGATGTGGATGGCCTTCTGCTCGGCCGTTTCCCCGTCACCCGGGTGCGCACCCTGCGGCAGTTTCCCCGGACGCTTATCGTCCGCGTGCAGGTCCCGGCCAGGATCGCCACGAAAGTCGCTGGTATGCAGATCGATAATGCCTGGGAAGCAACCCGGGACCGGGCATCACAATATATTGAAACAACGCCCCAGGAAAACTTGGTGTGCCGCTGTGAACATATTTCAGCGGAGGAGATCAGAGAACTGGTCCGCAACGGCGTTCGGGACATTAACCAGATCAAGGCCGTGACACGAGCCACAATGGGCGCCTGTGGGGGTAAGACCTGCCTCTCGCTGATCGAAAAGATCTTCAGGGAAGAGGGAATCCCGCTGAAAGACGTGACAGAACCTACGGTGCGGCCCCTGTTTGTGGAAACGCCGCTTTCCACTCTGGCGAAAAGTGAGAACGAATTATGACGGTCCCGCGCAGTCAGGGTAACGCCGACGTCATCATCATTGGTGCTGGGTCCATTGGCCTGCCCGCAGCCTATGAATTGGCAAAGGCTGGCTTGTCCGTGCTGGTGATCGACAAGCTGCCCAGCCCGGGCCAGGCCTCCAACAAGCACGCCATTGGCGGTGTCAGAGCCACCCACTCTGACCCGGCAAAGATCTTGCTGGGGAACCGCAGTCTGGATATTTTTTCCAATTGGCAGGCGGTAACAGGTGACGATATCGAATGGCGCAAAGGCGGCTATTCCTTCGTTGCTTATGAAAACGGGCACAGACAGTCGCTTAAAAAACTGATTACCTGGCAAACCCAGCAGGGGTTGAATATCAAATGGTTGAGACGAAACGAACTGCTCCAGGTAGCGCCTGGGCTCAATCAGCGAGGTCTGCTGGGCGGGACGTATTCACCGGAAGATGGATCAGCTTCTCCATTAAAAGTCGCCTTCTCAAGCCACAAGCTTGCGGTTGAGCTGGGCGTCAGGTTTAATTTCATTGAAACCGTCCAGGATATCCTGCTGGACGGCGACCGAGTGACCGGCGTCCGCACGGACAAAGCCACATATCACAGTCAATGGGTCATCAATGCGGCTGGCGGTTGGGCCAGAACACTTTCAGCCCAAATCGGTGTTGACGTGCCAGTGGAACCCGATTCACACGAAGCAGGCATCACCGAGCCGGTTGCGCCTTTCTTCAATCCAATGATAGTAGATATGCGCGCCCAACCAGGATCTGCCAACTTTTATTTCTACCAGCATCCGACTGGCAAGATTATTTTCTGCATGACCCCCGACCCCCCTATTCTGGGGACGCATACGCTCGCCTCCGGCAATTTTTTACCCCGGGCGGCCCGGCGGCTGATCGATCTGATGCCGATACTGCAGCACATCCGCGTTCGCCGGGTCTGGCGTGGCACTTATCCCATGACGCCGGATGGCGCGCCTATTCTGGGTCCAGTTGAAGGTCTGGAAGGATACCTTCTCGCCGTGGGCATGTGCGGCCAGGGCTTCATGTTCGGCCCGGGCATCGCCCAAACGATCACAAATTTGGTATTGAATCGTCTAGACAATGCGGATAAAATAATCTTGGGTAGGCTGGCGTATGATCGCAACTTTGATTCAGAGGAACTATTAAAATAATGATTAAATCAGTTGTTTTTGATGTCGGCGGCGTATTGATTCGCACGGAAGACCAGACGGGCAGGCGCATTTTAGAAGAGCGTCTCGATCTTGAGGACCGCAGTATCGATAGGCTGGTCTTCGGTTCGCCTGAAGCTGCTGCGTCCACGATTGGCAAGATGGATGCGGATGCCATCTGGACAGCTGTGGGGGCACGCCTCGGACTGTCAGAAGATGAAATCGATGACTTCGTCGATCTGTTCTGGCAGGGCGATGTGTTCGATCAACAATTGTTCGACTATCTCGTCTCCCTGCGGTCGAACTATGTCACCGGGATCCTCTCCAATGCCTGGAAAGGGGCCAGGGAAGTTTTTGCAGACAGGTTTGGCGTTGTTGAGGGGGAAACGGTCGATCATATCCTGGTCTCGTGTGAACTGGGTCTGGCTAAACCGGAGGTTGCAATCTATCAACAACTTCGTGAAACCGTAGGCGTTGATTTTAACGAGATCCTCTTCGTGGATGATTTCACCAAAAATGTCGAAGCTGCCAAGGCGCTCGGGATCGTCACCATTCATTATCAACCGGGGATGGATCTCATTGACCAAATAAACTCGATGCTGGCATAAACAGCACGGCCAGATCGGCGACCGAGGTTTGAGGGGAAGCGACAGGTTGATGGTTATAGGGATAACCGGTTTGATGTCGGACTGGTGCCGATGTCAATAATCAGATAAAATCAATGCTGGATTGAGACAAAACTTTACGCGATGAAAGAAGACGCGCGATGCAATTGGCGCAATTAGTAGAAAAACTACCTGAAAACTACTCCGCTCTGGATGTTGAACGGATTGAAGAAGCCTATCATTTCGCGGAGCGAGCCCATTCAGGTCAGAAGCTGGCTTCCGGTTTGCCCTACATTACCCATTGTGCTTCGGTTGCGGGTATTTTGGCCGATCTCTCGGTCCCGCCTGAGATGATCACGGCTGGTCTATTGCACGATATCATTGAAGATACGGATGTCTCGCTGGAGGATATCGGCCGGGCGTTCACCCCGGAAATCGCCAGCCTGGTGGATGGCGTCACAAAACTAACCCATTTGCCTAATTTATTGCGGGGCGATCATCACGCGGAAGGCGGCCCTAAGCCAAAGGAAGCCCTGGGTCATCGTAAAGCCCGCGAGGAAGATATCGCCGAAGCTCTGCGGAAGACCTTCCTGGCAATGAGCGATGATATCCGCGTGGTTCTGATCAAGCTGGCTGACCGCTTACACAATATGCGGACCCTCTCCTATGCCAGTGAAGACATGCAAAAACGCATTGCGCAGGAAACGCTGGAGATTTTCGCACCGCTGGCGAATCGTTTGGGTATCTGGCAGTTCAAGTGGGAGCTTGAGGACCTGTCATTTCGTTACGTCGCCCCCAAGGAATACAAGGAAATCGCCGAGAAACTGGCAAACCGCAGGGCTGATCGCGAGGAACAGGTTCAAGACATCATCAAACGGCTTCGGGAGGAGCTCGAAGATGAGGGCGTTAAAGCCAGGATCTCGGGCAGACCCAAGCATATTTATTCCATTTACATGAAGATGGTCCGCAAAGAGATGCCCTTCGAAATGCTGATGGACTTGCGCGGCGTCCGGTTGATCGTCAAAGATGTCGCAACCTGCTACAAGGCGCTGGGGGTTGTGCATATGAAGTGGCGGCCCATTCCGGGTGAGTTCGATGATTACATTGCCGCCCGGAAAGAGAATAACTATCAATCGCTGCACACCGCCGTGATATTCGACGACGGAAAGCCGCTGGAAGTGCAGATCCGCACTGAAGAAATGCACGAGCAGGCGGAGTTTGGTATTGCCGCACACTGGCGCTATAAAGAGAACCAGGCGCACATCAATCAATCCTATGAACAGAAAATCAGCTGGCTGCGCAACCTCTTAAACCTGCAGCAGGAAGATGAAGATGCTGATGAGCTGGTTGAAGGCTGGAAGTCCGATGTGTTCAAGGATCGGGTTTACGTTCTGACGCCCCAGGGCGACATCATCGACCTGCCGGCCGGCTCCACGCCGATTGACTTCGCCTATCACGTCCATACCGAGATCGGTCACCGCTGCCGCGGCGCTAAGATCAACGGCAAGCTCGTTTCGCTGGATTACGTGCTGGAAACGGGCAACCAGGTAGAAGTCCTCACCGCCAAACGCGGCGGCCCTTCCCGGGACTGGTTAAACCCCAATCTGGGCCTGGTACGGACCAGCCGTGCTCGCTCGAAGATCAAACAGTGGTTCAAGCATCAGGACCGGGAATCGAACCTTTCCCAGGGTAAATCAACTCTGGAAAAAGAATTCAAACGTCTGGGCCTTAAGAATATCGATCTGGAGACCATCCTGCCCGAGTTGAATGTCAACACAGTGGAGGACCTTTATGTCGCCATAGGGTGTGGTGATATTGGCGTTGGCCGGGTCGTCAATAAAATCGCCGAAACCGAGGAAAAAGAACTCGAAGAGGACTTCGAACTGGAGCTGGTCAAAGCGCCTTCTGCAATCACCCCGCGTGACGCCGTCAAAGTCATGGGGCTCAAAGGGATTGCTACAACAATGGCAAAATGCTGCAACCCGATGCCCGGTGATACGATCATCGGCTATATCACCAGGGGCCGCGGAGCTACAATCCATAGACAGGACTGCCCGAACATCCTGCGGGTGACCGAGAAGGAACGCCTGGTGAAAGTCTCCTGGGGTCAACCGGGCAAGACCTTTACCGTGCCGGTTCAGATCAAAGCCTACGACCGTCAGGGTTTGATGTCCGATATCTCTAACATCATCACCGAAGAGAACGTCAACCTGATCGATATGTCTATGAAGATGAACCAACATCTCGCTGTCATTAAGCTGGTTTTGGGCGTCAAGGGTATTTCTCAACTCAGCCGGGTGCTGACCCGTCTGGAAAGCTTACCGAACGTTTTCGAAGCAAAACGTCGCCGTCCTGGATAATTCATTTGGCCCCGGAAATGGGTCTTTACGAAACAAAAGGCATAGTGTAAAATCGCAACCGGACGAACCTAATTTTGCTCTCTCAGGAGGAGAAGATGCCAAGAATACTCTGCCACTATCTGGATTGCCTTTTTCTTGATGGCAAGTACTGCAGTGCCGCGGCGATAGAATTGGATCCCGATACCGGTTGTAAAACGTATCAACCCAGTGACGACGTTGATGTAGAAGTCTGGGATGACGATTGGGATGAGGTGGACGACGAAGACGAAGATGATCTCTGGATCGATGACGAAGATGACGATCTGCTCGATTTAGACCTCGCTGAAGATGATGAAGAATTTTGATCCCATTCTGTCTTGAATCGCGATTAATTCGTCCTGGTTTTCCATGACCCAATTTAGGGAACTGGATTAAAGGCTTGTCTCAAGCCTTTTTTGATTCTCAATCCTTTTATTCGGTGGATTGAGTATAATTTAGAGGCCAATTGAAATTAATAAGCATCAAATATACATTTTGGAGGCCCGCATGCCTGAGAAGGAATTGTTTCCTTATAAAACCATCAATGTCTTCATCGAACAAAACTACCTGGAAGCGGTCATGGAGACCGTCCTGACCGGTGTAAAAAAGTTGCCCAAGCAAGACCAGATAGACTTCAGCCGCTTCATGCGGAAATACGTCAGCATCCTGGGCTTCCGTGATCCTTCCCGTGCGCCCCTCCCCTTGCGGGTGAATGCGCTCACGAACGCGTTCGAGGAAAAGGATGAGGTTGTCCCTGTCACCTTGAGCGTTTGGGCCAAGATCAAAAAGAAGCTGGCAAAGCAGGTCAAGTCCTGGTTGGACGACGAGGGTTGGGATGACCTCGAAACAGAACGATCCTATGAGGAAAATGGCGGCTTCACAGCCGATTGGCCAAAGAAGTTGACCTTTGACAAGTTGGTGAAGGATTTCAAAAAAGCAAACCCGGACTTCAAGTTCGAGCGCGACGACCTGATTTTGATGGTGTTGTGGACCTCAGGGAAACTCCCCAAAGACCAATCTGATATATAATAAGAACGTCAGATGTCAAAATGACCCATGGAGAATTTATGGAAACGGTCGCAATGGAAAAAGACATAGGCTCGACAACAATATCACCCGAAGTCTTGCATAAGATCGCCCGGCTCACCACGCTCAGCGTTCAAGGTGTAAGCCGAATGTCAACCGGACGCAGCGCGCTGGAAAAAATATTCACACGCGGTGATTATAGCGGCGTCAGCATCCAGCTCAAGGGCGACCAGGTTTATGTGGATATCTATGTGATCCTGATGAGCAATTTCAATGTCAGGGATGTAAGCCGTGAGATTCAATCCCGGATATCACGCGCCATCTCTGAAATGGTCGGCCTGGAGGTCGGCGGCGTGACCATCCATGTGATGGATATTGATTTTAGCGCCTGAACCTTATTATTAATACTAAAGAAGAACCTTAAAAATGAAATCTCGCACCAAAGCCCGCAGCATTGCCTTACAGGTTTTATACGAAGTTGATCTATGCGGGCACCTGCCCGGCGTCGTCCTGGCGGAGCAGCTCGAACGCCTGAACATGGATGATGAGTTGGAACGGTTCATCAGCCAGATCGTCTCAGGCGTTATTGAATATCAGCATACGCTGGATGAATTCATTGCTGATTTTGCGCCGGACTGGCCGCTGGACCAGGTCGCAGTCATTGATCGGAACCTGCTGCGGATCGCGCTCTGGGAAATTGCCGTCTACGTGAAGACGCCTGTCAAGGTTGCCATCAATGAAGCCGTGGAACTGGCCAAAATATACGGCTCGGATGGTTCACCCCGTTTCATCAACGGTGTTCTGGGGGGATTTATCGACAATCTGAAGGAGATCAGACTCAGTTTGGAGATTCTAAAGGATGATGAACAATAGGCACTGGCAAGAAAAATACAACCCCATTCTAATCATCATCAACATTCTAATTCTTGGTACGATCCTGGCTGGCTGCACATTGAATTTCAAAGCTCTCCCGCCCGGCAATCCCGATCAGGTTGAACCGAACGAACTTGCAACCGCCCCGGCGGATGTCCAATTCATTCTGGAAATCCCCCCAGACCTTTCCGATGGTGAAAGGATTGTTTTGGAAGTGCTCGATGAAGTGACGGGTTTGCCCTATAACGGACGGCAGTACGATCTAACCGCCCTTGATGACCGCCGCTATGGGACGACCCTGACCTTCCCCACGGGTTCCGTGGTCAAATATCGCTATCTCAAAGTCAGCAATACCTTTATCGGCGAAGCGACCCTCGCTAGTGAACCGGTTCGATATCGTCTCTTGGTTGTCCATGACGAGCAAATCGTTCAGGATCAACTGCAGCAGTGGCAGGGTGAAACCAGAACAGCGAATACAGGCACGCTCTCCGGTTCCCTCACGGATGCTGCCACAGGGGCGCCGCTTGCCGATATCCTCGTCTCTGTCGCAGGCAGCTTGACCTTTACGGATGCAAACGGTAAATTCGAACTTGCGGACCTCTCTGTGGGGATTCATAACGTGGTGTTTTATGCCATGGATGGTAAATTTGATACCTTCCAGCAAGGCGCGACCATCGCTACAGGAATGACCACACCGGTATCCGTCCAGCTCAATCCTCGTGCCGCTGTCAAAGTGACCTTCCAGGTCACGGCGCCCAATGATGCCTTGGGCGTCCCCATCTACATGGCCGGTAACTTGTCGCAATTGGGCAACACCTTCACAGACCTGACGGGCGGCATGAACATCAAACCCAAACAAATGCCCCTGCTGACCCAGCAGGATGATGGCAGTTTTGAGCTGACCCTGACCCTTTTCGCCGGAACGGATTTGCGCTATAAGTTCACCCTGGGCGATGGTTATTGGAACGCGGAACAGGCGGCGGAGGAAGGCGGCTTCCGCACACGCCAGTTGATCGTGCCCGATCATGATGTTGTTCTCGAACAAACCATCCATGCCTGGCGGACGCCGGGTTTTGAACCGGTCACGTTCGAAATTTCCACCCCGCAGGGAAGTGCGCTAACGGATGAAAAATACATCCAATTGAAAGCGCGCGAATGGACGGAGCC
Source organism: Chloroflexota bacterium (assembly GCA_034189815.1). Taxonomy (GTDB): domain Bacteria; phylum Chloroflexota; class Anaerolineae; order Anaerolineales; family Anaerolineaceae; genus Brevifilum. Next base: position 8,532 of record JAXHUD010000031.1, on the reverse strand, counting down.
GTTGCCGCTCTGGCCTTTGGGTGATGAGCAGTACCTGTTCATCGTCTTTTCGCCCTTCAATGCCTCAATCCCCCTCTCTTATCGCTTCTGCCGAAATGAAAACTGCGCCCATGCCAGGAATTTGGAAGCGCTCTCGGAAGAATGGCAGCTCCAACCCATCACAACCGCTCAGACCGTCAATCTCACGCTCAACGCATGGGAAAATTGGCAGCCGATTACAGAACCAACGGAGGTCGCGGCGGCCGTGATCCAGGCCAAACCTGAAAGGTATTTGACAGAGGTCGCCCTGACGCCTGAGATGGACCCCGCCTGGGCTGTCTACGCACCGCTGGGTCTGGATACCCTATCCGAGATCGACGCAAACGCGGTCTTGTTCAGCCCCCAATGGTTCACAACGCGCGGCAGCAAGCGGATAGCACCAAATCTGGGCCGGACGCCCTTCACGAAGGACCTGGCCAGACTGGCTGCTTCAGCGCAAGCTTCGGGTCTTTCTGTGGGCCTCTTCCCGCAAATCGGTCCAACGCAGGCTCTCTCCGCACGCTGGAACCCGGAGACCACGACACCGGCTTGGTGGATGGATTGGTTCGCCTCATATCGGCGCTTTGCACTCAACTACGCCGCAACCGCGTCTCAAATCGGTGCGGAACGGCTTATCCTGGGCGGCAAAGCCGTCCTGCCAGCGTTCTCCGGAAGTATTTTTCCCGATGGCAGCGCGACCAATGCCCCCGAGGAATTGGACGATCTCTGGCGGCAGCTCATCGCAGATATCAGGGTCAATTATGGTGGCAGTTTGGTCTGGGCGACGAACGCGCAGGTCTCGGCCGACCCCCTACCCACATTCATTGACCAATTCGACGCAATCTACGCCACTGTGGATGCGCCGTTAGCAGAAAACCAGAGTGCTGACTTGCCAACCCTTGCCGACGCCTTCTCAGCGGTACTGGAAACCCAAATCACCCCGATCCATCAGGACACGGGACTGCCCGTCACGGTTGCCCTGGGTTACCCCTCCGTTACAAGTGCATCAGCAGGTTGTACCCTGCTGGATGATATCTGTTCAAACGACGGCCTGTTCTTGCCGGAAGAGACCAGCTCACTTGCCATCGATTTGGACGCTCAGGTCAGGATTTATAATGCAGTCTTTCCGAAAATCGCCGAACAGGACTGGGTCAGCGGCGTTTCAGTTATTGGTTATAATCCCATTGTAAGCCTAATGGATGGGTCATCATCCATCGCCGGTAAACCTGCCAGTGATGTGGTCTGGTATTGGTATGCCGGTTTCCACCCCTCACCCTAAAGGATAAAAAAACTCACTTCAACCGCTCCTTCCAAACTCACCATTCAGGAGGATAAAGTCACTAAATGGTTCAAGCACTCACCCACTGGCTTGACGAACTTGGTATCCACACACAATTTAAGCTTAGATACAATCCCACCCGCGACCGTCTGGTGAAAGATGCCCTGACGCAGCATGAAGGCACGCTCACCGCTGCCGGCGCACTGAACGTGATCACCGAGCCGTATACAGGCCGCTCTCCGAAAGATAAATACCTGCTGGCCGATCCCAGAGATGAAACAATCTGGTGGGACGGTGTCAATCAACCAATCTCCCCTCGTGATTTCAACCGCTTGCAGAGCCGGATCGCAGCCCATCTCAATGACCGTCCGGTTTATGTCATCGATTGTTTCATCGGCGCAGATCCGTTCTACCAACAAAAAGTGCGCGTCGTGACGGAATTCGCCTGGCAGGCCCTCGTGGTCGAGAACTTGTTCATCGCACCTGGCGCATCGCACCTAAGCGAACCGGATATGGTTATCCTGGCAGCGCCGGGTTTCCAGACGCAGCCGAACCGCGATCATGTGCGGTCCACTGCCGCAATCTGTCTCGATCTGGAACGGAAACGGATCCTCGTTGCGGGGACAAAATATGCAGGCGAGATCAAAAAGGCCGCCTTCACCGTTATGAACGGTCTCTTGCCTCAATCAGGCGTCCTTCCAATGCACTGTTCGGCCAACGTGGGCCGGAAAGGCGACGTTGCCCTGTATTTCGGCCTCTCAGGGACCGGCAAAACCACGCTCTCCACAACACCGGATCGGAATCTGATCGGGGACGACGAACATGGTTGGGGTGAGAGCGGAGTCTTCAACCTCGAAGGCGGTTGTTATGCCAAGACAATTCGATTGAACCCGGACCTCGAATCCCTGATTTGGTCAGCGGCCAACCAGCCCGGCGCTGTATTGGAGAATGTGATCCTCGATCCTGACACTCACATCCCCGATTTCGATGATGCATCGATTACAGAGAACACCCGCGCTGCCTATCCCTTGACGATGATCCCGAACCGTGTCCCCACAGGGATGGCCGGCCACCCCGAGAACATCTTTTTCCTCACAGCGGATGCCTTTGGCGTCATGCCCCCCATCGCCCGGCTCAATCCACACGAGATCGCCTACTATTTCCTCTCTGGCTATACCTCGAAGATCGCCGGCACTGAACGCAACCTGGGCGGACAGCCAAAGGCTACCTTCTCTGCCTGCTTCGGAGAGCCTTTCCTGCCGCTGATTCCTGAACTCTATGCGAAATTATTGCTGGATAAAGTGAGGCAGCATCATTGCATGGT
>JAXHUD010000031.1:0-5811 GCA_034189815.1 Chloroflexota bacterium | reverse complement strand
AATCCCAATCAGATTTGGCGGAGTTCGTTTTTTAGCTCACAAATCATTTTTCGAACAGATTATGACAGTCTATGGCATAGATAATATTCGCAAATCAGCCCAAGCGTCTGGAGTGAAAATGGAGAAGTTTATTATTCAGGGAGGCGTCCCATTAAGCGGTGAAATCACACCTTCCGGCAATAAGAACGCGGCCCTGCCGCTCATGGCAGCTTGTCTGCTAACCGATGAGCCAGTGGTTTTACACAATGTCCCCGATATTCTCGATGTCCGCACGATGGTTCGGCTGCTGCAGAGCCTCAACGTCGAGATTGAGCATATCGATCAGTGCACCCTGAGACTGGACGCCAGCCAGATCCAACCAGCCAACCTGGACCCCGATCTTTGCCGTCGCATCCGAGCCTCCATTCTGCTTGCCGGCCCACTGATCAGCCGTGTGGGCGAGATCAAAATCCCGCCGCCGGGTGGCGACGTGATTGGCCGACGACGGCTGGACACGCACATTCTGGCCTTTTCACATCTGGGTGTAGAAACCCACTTTGAAAACAACTTGTTCCATTTCAAAGCCCACAATCTTCACGGCGCGGATATATTAATGGATGAGGCGTCCGTAACCGGGACCGAAAACGCCATTATGGCCTGCATCATGGCCAAGGGCGAATCCATCCTGCGCAATGCGGCCAGCGAACCACATATCCAGGAGCTGTGCGATTTCCTGAACGGCCTGGGCGCAAAAATAGAGAACATCGGCTCCAACACCCTGCATATCACAGGCGTAGAGCGTCTCCACGGCGGCGAATTTGCCATCGGACCGGACTATCTTGAGGTCGTCAGCTACATCGGAGCAGCCGTGGTGACAGGCGGATCAATCCGGATCAGGAAAGCTGGTGTGAAGCACCTTGATATGATTCACCTGGTGATGAATCGCCTGGGTGTGACCTGGGAGTATGAAGATGATGACGTTATCGTGCCTGCTGAGCAGGTGCTGACCATCGAGCCCGACCTGGGTAATGCTATCCCGGAAATCTCGGTGATGCCCTGGCCTTCCTTCCCCACTGACCTGATGAGCATTGCCATTGTCATCGCTACTCAATCCACAGGCAGCATTCTTTTCCATGATTGGATGTATCCCTCCAGGATGTACTTCACCGACAAATTGGTCGGGATGGGCGCCCAGATCGTGCTTTGCGATCCGCATCGCTGCATTGTGCAGGGACCCACAGCGCTGAACGCAGAACACCTCGAAAGCCCGGACATCCGGGCAGGCATGGCCCTGGTTATTGCCGCTCTATCGGCCCAGGGTGAGAGCATTATTCACAATATCAATCAGATTGACCGCGGTTACCAGCAGGTGGATTTGAAGCTAAAAACACTCGGCGCTGATATTCAGAGGGTTGATGATTGACCTCTCCCTGGTTTAAAACGAAAAACACGAGGTGTGCGTACGCATACCTCGTGTTTTATTATTAAGCTCAAAAAGATCAGTTCGAAGCCTGATGATCCTTAACAACGTCCATGAACTGATCGACAACTTCACGCAGCATCGGTTCGGGCAAGGCCCCCACCTGGCGGTTGACGATTTTACCATCATAAACCAGCAGCATGGTGGGGATGCCCTGAACACCGTATTTCATCGCCCATTCGGCGTTTTCATCGGTGTTCACTTTGGCGACGACCAGCTTGCCGGCGAATTCTTCAGCCAGCTTGTCCAAAACCGGAGCGACCATCTTGCAGGGTGTACACCAGGGCGCCCAAAAATCAACAATGACGGGTAAGGATGATTCCAACACCGTCTTCTCAAAAGCAGCGTCAGTTACTTTAATTGGTTCTTTTATCATACTCATAACTCCTCGATATATTTAATAAATGCAGTATAACATAAGTGTCATACCTGATTGTAAGAGTTTTATATATTTTAAGACAATTTTTGTATTAATTCTATTTGTTCTTACGTGATTCCCAGGCTCTGTAACAGAATTTTCACCTTTTCAAAAAAAGGCGGCCCCATTACGAGCAGACCGACGATGGCCGCCGTTGTGGCGGCAATCAGCACAGCCGCCGCGCCAACGTCCTTCCCTGCTCTGGCCATGGGATGCAGATCAGGACTGGCCAAATCAACAACGATCTCGAGGGCGGTGTTCAGGAATTCAGCGGTCCAGACCATCGCGATTGGCAGCACCAGGATCGCCCAATCCCGCCTTGGCAGCTTCAACCATATTGCCATGAGGACGACGAAGACGGTTGCAATCGCATGAAGCCAGGCATTCTGCTGCGTGCGAATGACATGCCACCAGCCGCTGAGTGCGTTCTTAATGCTCATTATCCGCGATCGAACAAAGTTGGGTTTCATTTTAGCGCCCTCCCAATCCGTTTCAACTTTTGACGGGTTCCACCAGAGTAATTGGCTTTCGCCCATGATTATACCTATACCCATTCAAATATTATGGGGCAATCTGTCAATGCAACCTGTCAAGGCAACCTTTTTTCATTTGGTGACGTTAAGGTATAATCTTATTTCGCTGATGAGATATAATTTCTTTAATAAAACGAGTTGAGGCGAGTAAATGGTTTTTGTTGATATTGAGCTAAGTGATTCCTACTGGGAATCGCTGGAAGTCTCCCAAGAGGACATCGAATTTTTATATGCTTACCTTCTAGAGAAGGAAAAGCCACTCCCACCCGAAGAGTTGGCCGCAGCATTGGTTAATGAGCGGATTCGCAAAGAAAAACAGCTTCTAAAGGAAAAGCAGCAGAGTAACGGTGAGATTTACCTGCCGGAAAATGAATATGCCGTCGGCGACAAGGTTCAATTCCCTGCCATGAACTGGATCAGCGGAGAAGTCACGGACGTCCGCGAGGGCAACAACCCGGAATTGCCAACCCTTCAGGTTATCACGGTCGCCTTGGAAAATGATCGCAAGAAGCAATTTGCTGCCAATATCGAAAACCATCAGCTCAATCAAGCGGCCATGGTCCAAACGGATGGCGACTCTGAGGATGATCAGGCCATCATCGAAAAATTCGGTGACGCCATCACCGCAGCGCTGGAAGAAAAACTCGACGCCAACAAGGACCTGGTGCGCATCGGCGGGAATTGGTTCCCCAAATCGTTGCTGATCGAATTCAACGTCGGCCATCTCAACCTGGCTGAGGCCGTATTGGACATGGTTGGCGGCGGCCCCCTGGCCGTGGATGACCTACTGGAACAAATCCAAGTTGATACCGACGACCCACCCGAACTCGTCCGCTTCTCGATGAATTACGCCCTGCAAGAGGACCCCCGCTTTGATGAAGTCGGCCCTCGCGGGATTGTAAAGTGGTTCCTGAACCGCTTGGAACCCAAAAATGTTCGCGAACGCCCAATCGAATTGGTTTTCGAACCGGTTGAATATGACCGCTCTGTCTTGAGCGAAGATATGCTGATCGCTGAGCAAAATCTGGATGATGAACTTACGACGCCTGACCCTGAGTTCATGCGCCGAAAGACCAATCAAAAAGACGTTGCGATTACCCTTAATTATCCCCATTGGCGTGTTGGCAGCATCCCGCTGACGGCCTACACCCGGCCTTTCTTCCCAACAGCGATTGAGACCCCCCGGGTCAAGCTCACCTTAATTGATGAAGAGGGCGATGAGATTTCCGCCTGGGTCGTCCGCCCCCATAACTACGTTTATGGGCTGCGGGAATGGTATGAAGAAAAAGAGCTGATGCCGGGCAATATCATCCATATTAAACCAGGAAAGAACCCCGGCGAAGTGATGATCCGGCCGGAACCGAAACGCACCAACCGCGAATGGATTAAAACGCTATTAATCGGTGCGGATGGCGGCATTGTTTTTGCGATGCTTAAGCAAACCATCGCCGCAAACTTCAATGAGCGCATGGCCATCGCCGTCCCCTCCACCGAGGTACTCGATGAGATCTGGCAGAAACGCGCAACCAACCAAAGACCCATCAAGCAGGTCATGAAAGCGACAATGAAGGAACTGGCCAAGCTGAATACCCAGGGCCAGGTCCATGCCGTTGAGCTCTACGCAGCCATGAATTGCATTTACCGTTGTCCCCCGGGATTGGTTTTCAGTGAGCTGGCCTCGAATCCTGATTTTGCTGCAGTTGGCGATTTATATTACCGATTGGGTGAAAATTCATAAAGAAAGGACATCATGGATTCGAAACGCAGCAGCCTCGTAAAGCCAAATATAGATACACCGTTCAAAATTGACTTCGAATGGTGGAAGAATAATGATCGCGATTGGCGCGTTTATTTGCGCAGTTTCCTTTGTGATGAACACCAGGAGATGTTTGAAAATTTAAGTAACAACGAAACGATTGACTGGGTGGATCCGGACACGGCTGAAGTGAGCCAGGTGGACGGCCTTCAACATGTGCTGATCACCCATTGTGCCCGCCAGGAGGACTTCCTCACCAGCCGCATGGCCCTGGTCGATTCTGTCTTTCGGGTCTTCCTCTCCAATGGTAATAAACCGTTAAATTCGGAACAATTAGGTGAGTTGCTCAACCGGCCGGCAACCACTATCCTGCGCACCTTCTCAGGCATCCGGGTCTATAAAGGGATTCGACCGGTCAGCGAATAGCATATGATATAATTCGGCCTCGAATTCGAGAGCCAATATTTGCCCCTGTAGCTCAATTGGACAGAGCGCTGGACTTCTAATCCAACGGTTGCAGGTTCGAGTCCTGTCAGGGGCGCCAGATTTGTAAAATACCCAACCACTCACAGCAGGTGAAACCTGTTGGTAGCAAGTTCGGATTTGATTTTAAGATCCAGCTTATTTAGATTTATAATCAAGGTCCGGCTCTGAGAAAACAATGAAAATTTAGGGAGCGAAGAAATGATCATTCTGACCTCAAACGGGCTATCCACAGAAAAGCTGCTGAACGAAGTAAGGAAGTACACATCCCCGAATACTCGGGCCGCCATCGTCACGACGGCTTCAGTGGGCTATAAAGAGAAGGACTGGCATATTCCCCGTTTGACTAATGAATTAGAGCAAATCTGTCAAAATGTGACCTGTGTTGATATTGAATTTGATGATCCCCAGGTGCTGCTGCAGTATGACCTCGTCGAGATCATTGGAGGAAATCCCTTCTATCTGCTCAAACAATTACGGACGCAGGGCGCAGAGGCAGTGCTGGGTGAGATTGCGGAACATAAGATATTGGTTGGCATCAGTGCGGGGAGCGCCGTATTACAAAACACGATCAACCTGATTGCACAGTACAGCCCTGAAATGAACGGCGATGTTCAATTAACAGACCTGAGCGGGCTTTCACTGACGGACATTGAGATTTTGCCGCATTATCAACGTTATCAATCCCGCTTCGATCGGTTTGAGGAACGAGCAAAAGAATATGAGCGTGAGAATAACTGTACTTTGATCAGATTGAACGACGGAGAAGCGATATTCCTCTCTGATGCCGGCCCTTATAAAGTCTGATCTTCCCCATAATTGACTTTGCGTCTACATATTAAGAGGGATTGGACGGCTTGTGGATGACGAGCAAACAGTTCGGGAAACGACATTTTCGGTATAATAGGAGTAGATCGTCAATCATAATTTGAAAGGGAAAAGAAATGAAACTTATCTTACGCTGGTTGATCACCGCTGTTTCATTGTATGTGGCTGTCCTGCTCGTGCCGGGAATCACGGTTGAGGGTGATGCCTGGCTGGCCTTCACGATCATGGCCCTGGTTTTGGGTTTGGTAAACGCTGTCGTCCGGCCCATCCTCAAGCTGATGTCCTGCGGGCTGATTATTCTTACTCTCGGCTTGTTTGTTTTCGTCATCAATGC
>JAXHUD010000030.1:0-19141 GCA_034189815.1 Chloroflexota bacterium | reverse complement strand
ACCGGATAACCATCGAGGTAGAACTGATTGTGCCAGTGGCATTGGAGAACGGCTCGCAGTTCGCCATCCGTGAGGGTGGTCTGACGGTCGGCGCCGGTGTGATCTCCAAAATTATTGAGTAGAACTTAGGAAAAAATATGGCTAAACAAAAGATTCGAATTCGTCTGAAGGCTTATGATCATCGAGTGATCGACCAATCCGCCAAGCGGATCGTTGAAACTGCGGAACGCAGCGGCGCCCAGGTTTCTGGCCCGGTGCCCTTACCGACAAAGATTGAGCGGTTCACAGTGATCCGTTCCCCTTTCATTGATAAGGATTCCCAGGAACACTTCGAGATGCGAACGCACAATAGACTTATTGACGTTCTGGATCCAGATTCCAAAACGATTGATATGTTGATGCGGTTGAATCTGCCTGCAGGCGTCGATATCGAAATCAAAATTTAGCACAAGCAGCGGTTGCCGGCAGACGGGCAGCGACCTGGCAAGGCAGGAACGCCTTGCGACCACGGGTCTACTCGTTTGCTGGGAATCGATCAAAATTGAGTCTTGGCAAAATTGCCATGAGATGGTAAAATCATCAGGTTCGGCTTAAAAGCCGGACTTTTAAGGTGGCATAAGAACGGTTCTTACCGTAGTCCATAAAAAAACACACAAAGGGACGCGAAAGAAAAGTTGACTGTGCTGCGGTCGGAGATGATGCAGCCTAGCCCAGGCTGACAGTCTTGTCGAAAAACTTGTAACAGGAGAATAGCGATTATGTTTAAAGGGCTAATTGGACGAAAAGTTGGAATGACCCAGATTTTCGATGATGACGGGATTGCGCTCCCGGTAACGCTTATCGAAGCTGGGCCTTGCTATGTTACCCAGGTTAAATCACTGGATGACGATGGCTATTCAGCAGTACAATTGGGGTTCGATGAGGTGAAACCCAAACGGCTGACGGGGGGACAGTTGGGGCACCTTGAACGAAACGAACTGCCGCCATTAAAAGTTTTACGAGAATTTAGAATCAGTGAACCGGACGTCGCCGAAGGTGATCAGCTTAAAGTGGATCTCTTCGAGATGGGCGAACGGGTTGATATTGTTGGGACCAGTAAAGGTCGCGGGTTTGCGGGCGTTGTGAAGCGCTACCATTTCGCTGGCGGCCCGAAGACCCATGGTCAGTCTGACCGTCAACGTGCTCCCGGCTCTCTCGGTTCCGGTACGACTCCGGGTCGTGTCTTCAAAGGTAAACGCGGCCCCGGTCGGATGGGTAACGAGCGCGTGACGTCATCGAACGTTCGCGTTGTATTGGTGGACGCGGAACGCAATCTGATTGCAGTTGATGGCTCTGTGCCTGGCCCGAAGGGCGGCATCGTGGTTGTCAAACCTGCCCGGAAACACTAAGACGCCCGGTTGGGCGATAGCCAGTAATGGGAGTTGAGTAATCATGGAAGTTGATGTCTTCAACATGAAGGGAAAGAAAGTCAGCACAGTAGAACTACCTGCGACGATTTTCGAAGCCCCAGTAAAAGTTGATTTGATGCATCAGGCATTCGTCAGGCAGATGGCCAATGCACGGCAGGGCACCCACTCGACCAAGGGTCGCAGTGAGGTATCCGGCGGTGGCCGCAAGCCCTGGCGCCAGAAGGGAACGGGCCGCGCCCGGCAAGGCTCCATCCGAGCCGCGCAGTGGGTTGGTGGTGGTAAGATCTTCACCCCGAAGCCGCGTTCCTATGAAAAAGCGATGCCTAAGAAGATGCGCAGGGCAGCCTTGCGCTCGGCTTTATCGGTGAAGGCCGCTGAAGGTGAAATCGTCCTGGTGGACGCTTTCGATCTGGAAGAAGCCAAGACGCGCAATATGGCCGAAGCATTGGAGAAGTTGGCCGGGGAGGGCGCCGTGTTGGTGTTGATCCCTGAGAATGGCCCCGACTATGAGAACGTCAAACGGGCCTGCGCCAACCTGGGTGATGCCAAGACCCTGTTAGCCAGTTATTTGAATATCCGTGACCTGCTGGATTGCCGCAAGGTGGTGATGCCGGTGGCTGCATTGGATGTCATTCAAAGTTATCTCGGATAGGTAGGAATGAAGCATGAAGAAATCAGTATTTGACATCATCCGCCGACCGATCATCACTGAGAAATCGAATTATTTGTCATCGTATCTGAATCAGTACGTCTTTGAGGTTGATATCAACGCCACCAAGACGATGATCAAAGATGCGATCGAGACGATCTTCGATGTGAAGGTGAAAAAAGTAAACGTTATGGTCGTGCCCGCCAAGCAATCACGAAGCATGCAGAACCGCAGAATGCGGACCCGCACAAACGCCTATAAGAAGGCAATCGTGACCCTGGTTGAAGGCGAGCGCATCCCGATTTTTGAAGGGGTAGAGTAATGGCTGTAAAAGTATATAAACCAAAGACCCCCGGTACTCGACATAAGACCAGTTACACTTTTGAAGAGATTACCAAGACCACACCCGAACGAGCGCTGATCGTTCCTTTGAAGAAGAACGCCGGCCGGAATATGTTCGGCCGGGTTACTGTCCGCCATCGCGGCGGCGGTCACAAGCGGTATATCCGCCTGGTGGACTTCAAACGGGACAAGTTCGATATCCCCGCTAAAGTTGCGGCGATCGAATATGATCCGAACCGAACGGCTCGGTTGGCGCTGCTGCACTATGCAGACGGCGAAAAGCGTTACATTGTGGCCCCTGTTGGGCTGAGGGTCGGTGACACCGTCCTCTCGGGCCAGGAAGTGGATATCCGACCCGGCAACAGCTTGCCGCTGGCTAATATCCCCGTCGGTACCACGATCCATAACATTGAGCTGAGTCCCGGCACCGGCGGACAAATGGTCCGCTCCGCAGGGACTTCCGCCCAGTTGCTGGCCAAAGAAGGCAAGTATGCGCATGTGCGCCTGCCTTCGGGCGAGGTTCGCCTGGTATTGCAGGAATGCCATGCTTCCATCGGCCAGGTCGGGAACGTGGACCACGCCAACATCAAGTTGGGTAAAGCCGGTCGCAAACGCCATATGGGCTGGCGGCCGTCGCTGCGTGGTTCTGCCATGAGCCCCCGCGACCACCCGCATGGTGGTGGTGAGGGACGGTCCCCGATTGGTATGCCCAGTCCGAAGAGTCCCTGGGGTAAACCCACGTTGGGTAAGAAGACCCGGCATAACAAACGTACTGACAAATACATCGTTCGCCATCGCTCCAAAGCGAAGCGGCGTCGGAAGTAATCGATTTATTGTAGCGAGAAAGAGGACGAATTATGTCGCGATCGCTGAAAAAAGGGCCGTATATCGCCCCTAAGCTATTGAAAAAGATTGAAGATATGAACGATAAGGGCGAAAAGAAAGTCATTCGCACCTGGAGCCGGGCAAGCACCGTGTTCCCGCAAATGGTTGGACATACCATTGCCGTTCATGATGGACGCCGCCATGTGCCGATCTATATTACTGAAAATATGGTTGGTCATCGACTGGGCGAATTCGCTCCCACACGCTTCTTCCGCGGTCATGTTATTGCCGGCCGGGCAGAACAACGTGAACGGGAAGCCGCCGAAAGAGAAAAAGAAAGGTAGGTCATTATGGCTACTGATATTCGAGCAAAATTAAGTAATCTCGATACATCTGCTCAGAAGGCCCGTCTTGTCGTTGACCTGGTTCGCGGTAAACCTGCACTTGAAGCGTTGACTATTTTACAATTCACGCCCAATAAGGCAGCGGAACCTGTCCATAAACTTATTAAATCGGCTATTGCCAACGCAGAAGAGAACTTCGGCGTGGCTCGAGAAGACCTGTATGTTGCTAAGATCTTCGCCGATGAAGCCCCCACCCGCAAGTGGCGTCGTTTTGGCGCCCGCGGCCGTTTCAAACCGATATTGCGGCGTCGCTCCCATGTGACGGTTGTTTTGCGAGAGAACGAGTAATGGGCTCGGCAAAAAGTACTATTAAAAGGAACCAGGAGTAATTATGGGTCGTAAAGTACATCCGACTGGATTTCGACTGAAAATTAATAAACCATGGTTAGGTCGTTGGTACGCTGAAGGTAAGGATTACCAGGATCAACTGCATCAGGATCTTCAGATCCGCAAGATGATCCGGGAAAATAATGACCGAGCAGGCGTTTCCGATATTGAAATCGAACGCTTCCCCGGCAAAGTAAAAATTTACGTTCATACGGCCAAGCCAGGCATCCTGATCGGCCGCAGCGGCGAGAATGTTAAAGGCTTGCGCAGCGATCTGGAAGCAATGACTGGCGAAAAGATTGACCTTGAGGTCAAAGAAATTAAATCGCCCGATCTGGACGCTTTTTTGGTGGCTGAGAATGTTGCCAGCCAGTTAACGCGGCGGATCAGTTATCGCAGGGCAATGCAACGCGCCATCCAGCAGGGGATGCGCCAGGGCGCCGAAGGCGTCAAGGTGATGGTCGCTGGCCGGTTGGGCGGTGCGGAAATGTCCCGCAGCGTATGGTTGCGTGAAGGACGTGTGCCCCTTCAAACCCTGCGCGCCGACATTGATTATGCGCAGACTGAGGCGCAGACCACGTATGGGAAGATCGGCATCAAGGTTTGGATTTATAAAGGCGATATTATGCCTGAGGTGGAAGAGGAATCAGCTGCCACCGAGGGTGTGTACGTCAGCGAGTAATCAGGACGCCGGCGAGGCGCCCGGCGGTTAGCGAGGTAGTCATTATGTTAATGCCAAAACGAGTGAAATATCGCAAGCAAATGCGGGGACGCATGCGGGGCAAAGCCTACCGCGGCTCTGATGTGTCCTTTGGCGAATTTGGCCTGCAGGCGTTGGAACCCGGATGGGTGAGCGCCAGGCAGATCGAAGCCGCACGACGTGCGATTGTGCACGAAATGAAGCGACGCGGTAAGGTATGGATCCGCATTTTCCCGGACAAGCCCTATACCAAACGTGCGGCGGAGACCCGCATGGGTAAGGGGAAAGGCCCCGTTGAATATTGGGTAGCCGTGGTGAAACCCGGCCGCATTATGTTCGAAGTGGGCGGCACGGACCCGGAGACAGCCAAACAGGCGCTCCTCCGTGCGAAATATAAAATGTCCGTGAAATGCAAGATCGTCTCGCGCGATGTGGCAGGAGAGGCGTAACCATGAAGGCAGAAGAAATTCGTAAATTAAGTGCAGCCGAGATTGAAGTACAGATTGCTGAGACCCGGCATGAACTTCTGAACCTCCGGTTCCAGACCATTACCGGCCAGTTAACGGACACCAGCCAAATCCGCTTTATTCGCCGTGATATCGCCCGGATGGAAACCATCCTGAGAGAAAAACAGTTGGCTGAGGAGAGTGAATCATGAATAATCGGCGTCGATTGGTAGGGACCGTCATCAGCAACAAGATGCAGAAGACGGCTGTTGTGGAAGTTGAACGTGTTTTCCGCCATCCCCTTTACCAAAAGGTTGTTCGTTCGGCGAGGTCGCTCAAGGCGCACGATGAACTCGGCGTCAACCCCGGCGACAAAGTTAGAATCCTTGAGAGTAAACCGATTTCCCGCACCAAACGCTGGGTTGTTGAAGAAATCCTGCGCGTTGAGGAACGGTCTGAAGAAGATGCAGTGGAAGAATTGGGAGTCTGAGCCATGATCCAACAAGAAAGCAGGTTACGAGTGGCCGATAACACCGGCGCCCGCGAACTCCTGGTGATCCATATTACCGGCAGCTCACGCCAGCGCTACGGCTACGTCGGTGATATTGTTGTTGGCACGGTGAAGTCCGCCACACCGCAGGCAACCGTCAAGAAGAGTGAGATTGTGAAAGCCGTGATCGTGCGCACCGCCAAAGAGTGGCGCCGAGCTGATGGTTCTTCGATCCGCTTTGATGATAATGCGGTGGTCATTCTGGATAACGACGGTGTCAACCCCCGTGGTTCGCGTATCTTTGGCCCTGTTGCTCGTGAACTTCGTGAGAAGGGTTTCATGAAGATCGTTTCACTGGCGCCGGAAGTTCTTTAGTCGGTGATATAGGAGTGAAGCTATGAAAACCAAAATTAAAAAAGGTGATCGCGTTATTGTGATCAGCGGCAAGGACAAGGGCACGGTCGGTGAAGTGATCCGTGTGATTCCCAAGGAAAATCGGGTCGTCGTGCAAAATGTGAATATTCACATCAAGCACCAGGCGCAAACCCAGTCCCGCGGGAAGACGATCCCTGCCGGTAAGATCGAATTTGAGGCGCCGATCAATATTTCAAACGTCGCATTGGTGGACCCCAAGACAGACAAGCCGACCCGGGTGCACATCGAACGTAAAGATGGCAAACCGATCCGTGTTTCCACACGATCCGGTGCGGCGATTGATAAATAGGCGGCTATTTGGAGTAAGTATGAATAGACTAAAAGAGTTATATAACGAAGAGGTCGCACCTGCGCTGTTCGAAGAGCTTTCGCTTGAAAACGTTATGCAGGTTCCGAAGGTTCAAAAGGTTGTGGTTAATATCGGCGTCGGCGAAGCCCTGGATAACCCCAAGGCGCTGGACGAGGCCGTGAAGGACCTGACCACCATCACCGGGCAGAAACCCGTGATTACCAAGGCGAAGAAATCCATTGCGAATTTCAAGCTGCGCGAAGGACGCGCCATTGGTACGAAGGTGACGCTGCGCGGCGACAAGATGTGGGCTTTCCTCGACCGTTTGATAAATGTAGCGCTCCCCCGTGTGCGTGACTTCCGCGGTATTTCCCCCGATTCATTCGATGGACGCGGCAATTACACCCTGGGGTTGGACGAGCAGTTGATCTTCCCTGAAATCAATTACGATGAAGTTGAATCGGTCAGGGGCATGGAGATCACCATCGTGACGACGGCTGAAAATGACGATCAGGCACGTGCGCTGCTGAGCAAATTTGATATGCCGTTCAGGAAAGGATAGTATGGCTAGTAAATGTATGAAGTATCGCGAACAACGGCGAAAATATCCGAACCAGGTTGTTAATCGTTGCCGGCGCTGTGGGCGCCCTCGCGGTTACATCCGCAAGTTTGGTTTGTGTCGTATTTGTTTTCGGGAATTAGCACTGCAAGGAAAAATTCCTGGTGTGACCAAGTCGTCGTGGTAGATCGGCGGAGGAATTATCAATGACTGTTTCAGATCCAATTGCTGATATGCTGACCCGTATCCGTAACGTTGCTATCAGCAACGGAACCTTGGTAAGCATGCCCAGTTCCAAGATCAAGGTGGAAATCGCCCGGATCCTGACGGAAGAGGGTTATGTGGAGAGTTATGATGTGGCGGAAGGACAGAAACCGCATCAAAAGGTGTTACGGCTCCGTTTGAAATACATCGGCGAACGACGGCACCGCCGCCCGTTAATTACGGGACTGGAGCGGGTGAGCCGGCCCGGCCGCCGAGTGTATACGGGCAAGACTGACATCCCCTGGGTGCTTTCGGGCATCGGTGTGGCGATTATGTCCACGCCTAAAGGTGTGATGACTGGCCAACGCGCTCGCAAGATGGGCGTCGGTGGCGAGATTCTATGTAAGATATGGTAGCGCCTGGCGCTATAGGAGGTACGAGACGTGTCTCGAGTAGGAAAATTACCGATTGAAGTGCCTGCAGGCGTTGACGTCAAAATAGACGGCTCATATGTTCATGTTAAGGGCCCCAAGGGTGAATTGGAATGGACCTTCTCACCGGAGATGACCATCAAGCAAGATGATGGCGTTATCACGGTTGAGCGGCCGACCGACGAGCCCCGGCACCGTGCACTGCACGGGACCACACGCTCATTGATCAACAACATGGTTGTTGGGGTGAGCAAGGGTTTCGAACGTATCCTTGAAATCGAAGGCGTGGGTTACCGCGCCGAGATGGACGGCAATAACATGGTGGTGAATGTGGGTTTCTCACATCCCGTGATCGTGGAGCCGCCCGAGGGTATTAGTTTTGATGTGGACATGAAAGTCCGCCAGATCAAAATCGCCGGTTATGATAAACAGGTTGTTGGCCAGGTTGCGGCTGAAATCCGCGCGCTGCGCCCGCCTGAGCCCTATAAAGGCAAAGGTATTCGCTATCAGGGTGAATATGTGCGCCGTAAACCGGGTAAAGCCGGCAAGACAGTAGTGTAAATGCGAAGGTGAAATAATATGGCAAAGAAATCACGAAATGAGGCCCGTTTACGCCGACATCTTCGTGTCCGGAAAAAGATTTTCGGCACACCGGATCGGCCGCGAATGAACGTGTTCCGCAGTTCAAAATCGATTTATGTTCAGGTCATTGATGATTTCCAGGGACACACCCTGGCGTCGGCTTCCAGCATTGATGCTGAGCTGAGCGCGGATATGGATGGCTTGTCGAACATGGAGCAAGCGCAGAAGGTTGGCGCTGCGATCGCTGAACGTGCCAAAGAAGCTGGAATCGACCAGGTCATTTTTGACCGTGGTGGATATAAATATAGTGGCCGGGTGAAAGCTCTGGCCGAGGCTGCCCGCGAAGGCGGCCTGGAATTCTAGGAAAGAGGCGAGTATGTCGGACTACCAAAACGAGAACCAGTATGATGAACGTGTCGTCGACATCGCACGCGTTGCGAAAGTCGTAAAAGGTGGCCGCCGCTTTTCTTTCCGGGTGGTCATGGTGATTGGCGACAATAATGGGCGTGTTGGCCTGGGTATTGGCAAAGCCAACTCCGTACCTGATGCGATTCGCAAGGCGAGCGAAAAGGCGCGCAAGGACATGCACCGGGTGAACCTGAACGGTACCACGATCTCTCACGAGGTCAACGGCAAGCAGAGCGGCGCCAAAGTGCTGCTCCGTCCAGCGGCCCCCGGTACCGGCGTTATCGCCGGCGGCGGCGTCCGTGCGGTGGTGGAAGCCGCAGGCATCCATGATATTCTGACCAAGTCATTGGGCAGCAATAACATCCTGAACGTTGTCCGGGCGACCTTCGATGCATTGGACCAGATAAAGTCACCTAAAGATCAGGCTGCCTATCGCGGTAAACCTGTTGAACAGGTGAGACCTTATTGGGAGCGCGAGACCAATGGCTAAGAAAAAACAAGCAAAACTGACAATCACACTAGTCCGCAGCCCAATCGGATATTCAAAGAAGCAAAAAGCGACTTTGAAGGCGTTGGGCCTCAAGAAAATCAACCAGACCGTGAGCCGGACCGATAATGAGGCCGTGCGCGGCATGGTCGAAAAGGTGTCCCACCTGGTCGTTGTGGACGAAGCATAAGGTGCTATTATGGAATTACATGATCTAAAACCAAACAAAGGCGCACGAAGAGACCGCAAGCGCGTTGGGCGCGGCACCGCAGCCGGACAGGGTAAGACCTGCGGCCGTGGGATGAAAGGCCAGAATGCCCGGGCGGGCGGCGGCGTGCCCCTGTATCATCAGGGTGGTAATCTTCCGTTCTACCGGAAGCTGCCCTTCAAACGTGGTGAGGGTTTCACTGTTCTCGACCGCGTGGACTATGAAGAGGTCAATCTGGAAGATTTAGCGGATTTCTCTGCCGACGCAGAGATCACCCCCGAAGTTCTGGCGGATGCCGGGCTGATCAACGGCCCCGACATGCCGGTCAAGATCCTCGGCCGGGGCGACGTTTCGGTCGCGCTGAAAGTGAAAACGCACAAAATCTCCAAAAGCGCCCAGGGAAAAATTGAAGGCGCTGGCGGCAGTGTAGAACTGATCCAGGAATGAATTTGTCTACTTGGAGACAAAAGGAGCCTGAAAAATGAAAAGGTCTGCTTGGCGCTACCTTTGGAAATCGCATGATATACGCCGGAAATTGCTAATTACACTGGCGATTCTGGCGGTCTATCGGCTGGCATCAAATATTCCTGTTCCGGGTATTGACCGGAACCTGGTGGCGCAATTGACAGCTACCGGTGGTGCAGCCGGCGGGTTGATCAACCTGTTGGATATGTTATCCGGCGGCGCTGTTTCAAACTTCTCGATCCTGGCAATGGGCGTTTATCCTTATATTACGGCCCAGATTATTCTCCAATTGCTGATACCGATTATCCCGGCATTGGAACGCAAGATGCAGGAAGATCAGCGAGAGGGTCGGGCCTGGATGGAACGTTGGACCATCATCCTGACGGTCCCGATGGCTGCGCTTTCCGCTGTCGGTCAGATCAATATTTTCAACGCAATGCTCGGTCAATCGGTTGCGGTGCAATTCGGTTTTACCGGCGGCGCGTTGATCCCCACCCTGGCGACGGTGCTGTCCATGATGGCCGGTACGATGTTCGGTGTATGGTTGGGTGAGTTGATCTCTGAATATGGCATCCGCGGACAGGGTTTATCCCTGATTATCTTCTCCGGTATTGTGGCGAAGATCCCCACGAACCTGTATTCACTGCTCAGCGACCAAACCTTCTGGTGGATGATCTTTATTGTGGTGGCGCTCCTGATTGTGACGATCTTTGCAGTCGTCTACGTGCAGCAAGGCCGCCGTTATGTGCCGGTGATGTTCCCTGGCCGCCGGGTGGGTAACCGGATGTCGATGCCCGTCAAGAGCAGCTTGCCCTTGATGGTGAATATGGCGGGTATGATCCCGATCATCTTCGCGCAGTCGATCCTGACCTTTCCGACGATTATCGCGAGCTTCTTTAATAATGCAGAAGCGGATTGGCTGAATAACCTCGCAGCCTGGATTCAAACGACTTTGAGCGGCGAGGGCGCCATTTATCCGATTCTGTTCTTCCTTATGGTTGTTGGTTTCACATTCTTCTATACGGATGTGTTATTCACACAACAGAACTATGGCGAAAACCTGAAGAAACAGGGCGCTCAGATCCCGGGTATTGCCCGTGGGAATGCGACCCAGAACTACCTTTCTAAAGTCCAGCGGCGGATCACCCTGCCGGGGGCGTTGTTCCTCGGTGTGGTTGCAGCCCTGCCGTATGTATTGGGGTTGTTCCTGCCGCAAGGCATGTCGCAGACCAATATCTTCCTGGTTTCTTCATCCGGTCTGCTGATTGTGGTGGGCGTTGTACGTGACACCTTCCAGATCATCGAAACCGATCTGAAGATGCATGGTTATGACGACCGGCTGATCAGCTAGGACTGAGGAGTTATCAAGATGTCACCGATGTATATTGTGATGCTGGGCCCGCCGGGCGCCGGCAAGGGTACACAGGCCAAGAAACTGGCTCAGGAATTGGGCCTGGTGCATGTCTCGACAGGCGATCTTTTTCGGGAAAACCTGAAGAACGAGACCGAACTGGGTCAACTGGCGCAGCAATATATGAACGCAGGTGATTTGGTTCCCGATGACGTGACCGTGGCAATGGTGAAAGAACGCTTTACCCGGCCGGACTGCGAAAAGGGCGCCGTTTTGGACGGCTTCCCACGCACCCCTGCGCAGGCAGAGGCATTGGATGAACTGTTGAAGGGTTTTGATAGTGAGGTCGCTGTTGTGCCTCTCATCAAAGTCCCGGATGAGGTATTAGTTGAGCGATTGAGCGGCCGTTGGATGAGCCAATCCGGCCGGGTCTATCATGAGAGATACAACCCGCCGGTTGTGAAGTGGATTGACGACATTGACGGTACACAACTATATCAGCGGGAAGATGATAAGCCCGAAACGGTCCGCCGACGCATTGACGTTTATAACGAACAAACCGCACCTTTAATTGACTATTACCGCGAGAAAGGCCTGTTGGCCGAGATCGATGGGACTCAGCCGATCGAAGATGTTTTTGCTGCCATTATGGCATCGGTTGAGGAGGCATGACATGATTTCGTGGGAACGACAAATTAACATCAAGACGCCTTACGAACTTGAAATTATGCGTGAGGCCGGGCGAATCAATGCAGAAGCATTGGCCGCCGCGATTGAGTTGATCAAACCTGGCGTGACCACGGCGGAACTGAACGCCGCCTTTGAGGCTGTGCAGAAGAAATATGACGTGATTTCGCCGTTCAAGAACTATCCCGGACCGTACCCTTACCCGGCCAGCATCTGCACCAGTGTGAACGATGAACTGGTCCACGGCATCCCGAGCGAGCGGGTTCTGAAAGAAGGCGATATCGTCAGCATTGATTGCGGCACCATCTATCAGGGTTTTGTCGGCGATATGGCCAGGACGATCGCCGTCGGCAAAATCAGCGCAAAAACCCAACGTCTGATGGACGTGACCGAAAAGGCGCTCGAGATTGCGACGGAGAAAATGGTTCCCGGAAACACGATCGGCGATATTGGACATGCCGTCCAGACTTATGTGGAGGGTGAGGGTTTTTACATCACCCGGACCTATACCGGGCATGGGGTAGGCCGCAAGATGCACGAGGGGCCGCAAGCGCCTAATTACGGCAGACCGGGCCGCGGGATGCGGCTGCGTGAGGGAATGACCATTGCTATCGAGCCGATGGTATTGGTCGGAACACCCGCCACGACCGTCAGAGATGATGAATGGACGGTGGCCTCTGCTGATGGATCGTTGACGGCCCATTTCGAGAACACCATTGCTGTGACAGCCGATGGGCCGATGGTGCTGACCGCACTTTAGGCTTGTGGACTAGACGAAAGATTTCTCAGCAAGTATAATCAACACTTTGCTGAAAAGCATTGAAAGAAGACAGTCATTACGATCAATAATGACGAAGGAGAATGACAGTGAAAGTATCAGCATCAATCAAAAAACGCTGCGCGAAGTGTAAGATCGTGAAACGAAACGGTCGTTTATATGTGATTTGCGAAAATCCGAAACATAAACAGCGACAAGGATAAGGATTCATAATATGGCACGTATCGAAGGTGTTGACCTCCCACGCGACAAGCGTGTTGAAATTGGGCTCCGTTATATTTATGGGATTGGCCCTACCCGCGCTAATGAAATTATTGAAGCAACCGGCGTCGATCCGGATGTTCGCGTCAAGGACTTGACTGATTCGGATGTCTCCAAAATGCGTGAATATATTTCAGGCAACTTCACCGTTGAAGGTGATTTACGCCGCCAGGTGCAGATGAACATCAAGCGCCTGATTGAAACCGGTACGTATCGCGGTCTGCGCCATCGGCGCGGGTTGCCTGTCCGCGGCCAGCGCACGAAAACGAATGCGCGCACCCGCAAAGGCCCCAAGAAGACGGTTGCCGGACGTGGCCGCCGCCGGGGTGTTGGTAAGAAATAATCTAAAGTTAGAAAGATCTCTCCGGTCTTTTCGTCTGGGGTTCTCCTTCCTTTCTGCCCCGCGGCAAGACGGCTGACCGCTGAAGAGAAGTAAATTAAGTTAGTGAGGTACAATGGCAAAAAAAGCACAAAGATCGCGGCGAAGTACCAGTTCGCGCAAAGTCAAGCGCCAGATGTCAACGGCGCAGGTGCATGTGATGGCTTCCTTTAATAACACCATCGTTACGGTGACGGACCTGCAAGGTAACACCGTCTGCTGGGGAAGCGCCGGATCAGCCGGTTTTAAAGGCTCCCGGAAGAGCACGCCCTTTGCAGCCCGTTTGGCGACTGAACAAGTAATGAAGACCGCACAAACCTTCGGTGTCCAGCAAGTTGACGTGATCGTCAAAGGACCTGGCCCCGGGCGTGAGGCTTCAATCCGCGCGATTCAGGGTATGGGCATCACCGTTCGCTCGATTGCGGACGTGACTCCGGTTCCCCATAATGGTTGCCGGCCGCCCAAGCGACGCCGCGTCTAGCGTAGTAATAAGAGAGGAATTAAATGGCAAGATATACTGGTCCGGTATGTAAATTATGCCGGCGAGAAGGTGAAAAATTGTTTTTAAAGGGTGAACGATGTTTCACCCCCAAGTGTTCGTTTGAAAAACGAAGTTACGCTCCCGGAGAGCATGGTCGGTTCAGTGGACGTCGGAACCGCCAATCTGATTATTCACGGCAGTTGCGCGCAAAGCAAAAAGTAAAACGCATTTACGGCGTTTTTGAGCGCCAATTCAGGCGCTATTTCCGCGAGGCGCAGCAGCGCACGGGTCTGACGGGGTTGAACCTGCTGCAGATCCTTGAGAGCCGTCTGGATAATGTGGTCTACCGGCTGGGTTATGCTGCAAGCCGCGCACAGGCTCGCCAATTGGTGAACCATGGACACTTCGTTTTGAACGGTCGTCGCAATGACGTCGCTTCCACGATTGTGAAGATTGGTGATACGATCACTGTTCGGACCGAGTCCAAACAGCGTGAATATTTCAAGACTCTAAAGGCAAGTGAAGAAATACGGACGCCTCCCGCCTGGGTTGAGCAAGACCTAAACAACCTGTCTGGCCGGGTTATACGTTTGCCCGAACGTGCTGAGATTGATGGTAATCTGAACGAACAGCTTATCGTTGAGTACTACTCCCGATAGGTGGTTCATGGTAGTGCAAAGAATGCACTGGTAAGGGGTATGACGTGACTGAAACAATAACTATGGTAAAACCGAAAGTCGAACGGGTTGCTGAGGCTCGTAATTACGGTAAGTTCGCGATCAGCCCGCTTGAACGCGGCTTTGGCACCACTGTTGGGAACGCCTTACGCCGGGTATTGCTTTCTTCGTTGGAAGGCGCTGCGATCACTTCGCTTCACATCACCGATGTGCTGCATGAGTTCAGCGATATTGAAGGTGTGCGCGAGGATGTGATCCAGGTTGTCTTGCAGTTGAAGCAACTGCGCATGATCCTCTTTGATGTGGATGTGGCGCACATTCATCTGGAAGTCAGCGGTGAAGGCACCGTGACCGCGGCAGACATCATCTGCCCGCCCGAGGTTGAGATCGTCAATCCCGATCTGTATCTCTTTACCGTGGATAGCAAAAAGGCCAACCTGGAAATCGATATGACAGTGGAACGCGGCCGCGGCTATTCCCCGGCCAGCGAACGCAGTGATCGGCTTCCGATCGGTGAACTATCGATTGATGCGATCTTCACCCCTGTCCGCAAAGTCAATTGGACCGTCGGATCGGCTCGTGTGGGTCAGAGTACGGATTATGATCGGTTGGAGCTTGAAATCTGGACGGATGGCACCATCTCGCCCGAACAGGCAATGAGCGATTCTTCCAAAATCCTGATTGAGCACCTGCGCTTCATCGCTGGTATCAGTGAGGAAATGCTTTCCGTGCCGATCGAGCAGGCTGAACCTGTTAGCACCGTCAACAGTGAAGCTGCCGAGATGCCGATTGAGAACCTGGACCTCACGGTTCGGGTGTTCAACTCACTCAAACGGACAGGCATTACCACTGTTGGTGATGTTCTGGAACTTTTGGATAAAGGTGAAGAAGCGATCCTTTCCATCCGGAATTTTGGTGAGAAGAGTCTTATCGAGCTGAAGGAAAAGATGGCTGAAAAAGGCTTCCTGGACGAGGAAGAAGAAGAAACGACGGAGAGTTAACGACATGCGACATAAAGTAAAAGGTTATCGGCTCAACCGTGACACCGGCCACCGTAACGCGATGCGCCGCACGATGATCCGACAACTTCTGGAAAATGAACGGATCAAGACAACGTTGCCAAAAGCCAAATCGATCCAGGCAGCAACTGAGAAGTTGATCACCCTGGCTCGCAACAGCCAGGATACTGACGACATCAAGATGATGAATGCTCGGCGCCAGGCTGTGGCCAAATTGGGCAATGGCAGCCGTCCGATCGTTCAGAAATTATTTGATGATATTGCACCCCGCTATGCCAGCCGCAACGGCGGCTATACCCGGATCCTCAAATTGGGTCCTCGCCGCAGCGATGGGGCTGAGATGGCGTTGATTGAATTGGTTGAAGAGTAGCCTCCCGGATTGATGCCGGATGGGTTTTGCACATTACAAAGTCATTCTTTCATACAACGGCTCCCAGTTTGCCGGATTTCAACGGCAGACGGAC
The DNA here is from genome assembly GCA_034189815.1 of Chloroflexota bacterium. Taxonomy (GTDB): domain Bacteria; phylum Chloroflexota; class Anaerolineae; order Anaerolineales; family Anaerolineaceae; genus Brevifilum. The sequence goes on along the minus strand of JAXHUD010000030.1, from coordinate 3,384 downwards.
GAAGAACGAACAGTCCAGGGCGAGTTTGAAGCCGGATTGCGGCAGCTAGGCTGGCAGGATCAGAGTATCCGGGCAGCGGGCCGCACAGACGCCGGCGTTCACGCCCGGGGGCAGGTGGTGAGCTTTGGGTTGGATTGGGAACATTCCCCTGACGACCTGGTTAATGCGCTCAACTATTACCTGCCGCGAGATATGGCCGTGCGGTCGGTGGCAGAGGTTACGGCGGATTTTCACCCCCGTTTCAATGCGAAAAGTCGCCGTTACCGTTACCACCTGATCTGCAGGCCGGTCCGGGACCCGATTGGCGAAGTGTTTGCCTGGCGAGTTTGGCCCGAAGTGGACCCGACGAAGATGAACCGGGCGGCTCAGGCGCTGATCGGCTCGCACGACTTCAAAGCCTTCGGCAGCCCCACGACCGACTCCGGTGTAACGGTGCGGGAAGTTTTTTCGGCCGTTTGGGTGCAGGAGGGCGATGGCTACCAGTTTGACATCACCGCTAATGCCTTCCTCTACCACATGGTGCGCAGGATCACCCTGGCACTTGTGACGGTTGGGCAAGGAGCGGCGCCGGAAGCGATGGTCGCAGAAGCCCTGGAAAGCGGCAGCTTGCCGCTGACGGGATTGGCGCCCCCAGAAGGGCTTGTATTGGAAGAAGTGTGTTATTTGTAAGTTTCAAGATGATTTCATCTTACAGGCACAGCCTGGAGTGAATCTTTGAATGATGGAGAGTTAGACAGTGAAAAAAACATACGTACCAAAAGGACAAGTTGAGCGAGAATGGCTCCTGGTGGATGCCGAAGGGCAGAACCTGGGCCGTTTGGCGACCAAGATTGCCCAGTTATTGATTGGTAAACACAAGCCCAATTACACGCCTGGCGTGATGACCGGTGCTAATGTCGTCGTGATCAATGCGGAAAAGGTTGCTGTTTATCCAACTCGTTTGGATAAAAAGAAGTACTACCGCCACTCGAATTACCCCGGTGGTCTCAAAGAGATCACGCTGCGGGATCAATTGGCAAAATTCCCCGAGCGCGTGATTGAAAGCGCCGTTTGGGGCATGGTGCCCAAGAATAAACTCGGACGACGGATTTTCAAGAACCTGCATGTTTATGCTGGGACGGAACATCCGCATCAGGCTCAACAGCCAGAGATAGTTGAGTAAGAGGAGTATCGGAATTATGGCTAATGAATATTTTGAAGGCATTGGACGCCGCAAAGAGAGCTCGGCACGCGTTCGCCTGATGGCTGGCTCCGGCGCCTTCACCGTCAACGGTAAGGAACTGGAAGCCTACTTCACCCGGATGGGTGATGTGCCGGCGATTGTCAAAGCATTTGAGATCGCCAGCCAGGCAAAGAAAAACTACGACGTTTCTGTGATGGTTCAGGGCGGCGGCGTGACCGGCCAGCGTGACGCTGTGAAGCTCGGCCTGGCCCGCGCCCTGGTGAAGATGGACGAAGAACTTCGCCCACCTCTGCGCCACAATGGTTATCTGACCCGAGACCCACGTGTCAAGGAACGCAAGAAACCCGGTCTCAAGCGCGCCCGCAAGGCCCCGACTTACACCAAGCGCTAGAGTCTCGTTGGCAGCTCCCTGGTGGATTTTATCCGCTGGGATGGCCTGATCTGGTGTGCGGCAATGCCTGATTGGATAGGCATTAATAAAATAAAGAGTAGAATAGAGACGTTAGTTTAACGTCTCTATTTTGTTTATTACACTTCATCAGTCGGCAATAGTGACAGCTTCTCCTCCCCCCAAGGAGGGGCTGCTTCGCTTCACACACTATTCGGGTATTCCGCTTCGCTCCGCACACCTCCGCTGACGCTTTGGGTATTCCGCTTCGCTCCAGGGGCAGCCTTAAAAACATGTATATTATTTATTACACCGTTAATTCTGTAGATTAATCAGTTTGGTTGGCCTGAGTTAATAATTTTGAAGCGGCTTTGTTCGAAACTAAAATTGTAATAGGGAAGCAGGAAAAATGAGCACTGGCGAAAGTAACCAGATAAACACAAACGGCATTACCCTGATAGGGCTTGGGCCCGGTGACCCCGGCGCGCTCACCCGGGAAGCTTGGAATTGGATGGAAACGATCGATACGCTTTATCTGCGGACGATGCACCATCCGACCGTGGCGGATTTGCCGGATGGTTTGACGTTAAAAAGCTTCGATGCGGTGTATGAGAAGTATGCTGACTTCCAGGATGTGTATGCGGAAATCATTGAAACGGTCCTTGAAAAGGGGCAAACGCCGGAGGGCGTGACCTATGCCGTGCCGGGGCACCCCTTTGTGGCCGAGGCGACTTGCCCAGAGATCGCTCGCCGGGCCGCTGCGGCGGGGATCCCCTGCCGGGTGATCGATGGGCTCAGCTTCCTGGCACCGACCTTCCGCGCTTTGGGGATGGACCCTTTTCCGACTGTAACGCTGGCGGATGCGATTACGGTCTCGATGAGCCACACACCGGGGTTTCCACCCTCGGCACCTGCGCTGATCGCACAAATCTATTCCAAGGCTGTCGCCTCGGACGTCAAGCTGACGCTGATGACGGTCTATCCCGATGAACACCCGGTGCGGCTGGTGCACGAGGTAGGGACGCCGGATGAGCTGGTGGAGGACCTGCCGCTTTACGAACTGGACCACAGCCCGCATCTGGGGCTGCTGAGTTCGCTGTTCGTGCCAGCCCTGAACGAGAACGCTTCCTTTGAGGCATTTCAGGAGATCGTAGCGCGCCTGCGTGCGCCGGATGGCTGTCCCTGGGACCGGGAACAGACGCACATCAGCCTGCGGCCTTATTTGATCGAAGAGGCCTATGAGGCGCTGGACGCCCTCGACCGGGCCGACATGACGGACCTGGAGGAGGAATTGGGCGATCTGCTGCTGCAGATCGTCCTGCACGCCCAGATCAGTCTGGAGGATGGGGATTTCAATATCAACCAGGTGATTGAAGGGATCGGTACGAAATTGATCCGGCGGCACCCGCATGTTTTCTCCGAGTTGGAGGTGGCGGATATTTCAGGCGTGATCCAAAACTGGGAGGCGATCAAGGCGGAGGAACGCCAGGATAACGGCGAAACCGGCAAAAAGGGCCTGTTGGACGGCGTCCCGCAAGCCATGCCGGCGTTGCTGCAGGCGGATGAGATCGTGGAACGGGTCGGCCGGGTGCGATTTGACCGCCTCGAGAAGATGGGTGAGCCGGCGTCGATCAGGGAAACGCTGGACAGGCTGGATGATGCCAATCAGGAGACCCTGGCGACTGAATTGGGTTGGGGGAGTTCTTCCATGGACATCCTTATTCCTCCAGGCTATCCACAGCCACCTGGGCTGCCTGTCCGGGATCCACCAAATCCTGCAGAATCTGGCGGGTGCCCTCACGCAAGATCGGCC
>JAXHUD010000003.1:0-39527 GCA_034189815.1 Chloroflexota bacterium | reverse complement strand
CGCAGGTCCAGCAGCGCGCCTACCAGCCCGAGCTGATCGAAGAGGTCATTGAAATTGAGGTTTACCCCAACGGGGCCGCTGGCTGTTGTCGTCACGCTGACCCGATAGGGCCAGGCTTCGTCCCACCAGATTGGCGAGGTCTCTGCCTGAACTGAAAGAGCATTGCCGGGTGGGGTGGATAACAAAACCGTGACGACAACGCCTAACCAGAAGCAACGTTTGATGACCATCCTCTGACCCTCTTTTTATCTTGTTGACTGTTTTCTGGATTAATTTTAAATGAGAATCAGTGATTTGAACAGGGGAAATGCCGGATTATTACTCTTGGATGACGATGTCTAGGCTGTAGAGCAGGGCGACGGCTTCCGGCAGGGCGAAGCGCGCCTGGTGCAAGGTGTTTTCTGCAGCGTTGATCTGGTAGTTCTGTGCGCCGACGAAATTGGCCTCGGTTAGGTCGCAGCCCACGATGCGGGACATTTCCAGATCCGATCCGCTGAAATCCGCCTGGCTGAGATTCGCACCTTCGAAATCCAGATGGTGGGCGTGGCATTCCGTGAAGGCGGTATTCTTCAGGTCGAGGTTGATGAAGATGCCATGGTCGAGGTAACAGTTGGAAAAGTCCACCCGCTTTTTGATTAACAGGCTTTTCCGGTCCCAATTCACGGTGCACCAGTTGATCCCGATCAGCCGGCAACCCTTGAAACTTGTTTCCTCAAAGCGGGCATATGGGAGCCGGGCCAGGCTGAGATCACAATTTTCGAACCGACAATGGTCAAAACTGCAGTTCCGAAACTGACTTTCTCCCAGGTTGCAACCTTTGAAAACACAATCCTGGAATTGGATTCCGGCCACTTGAAGACGATGTCCGTCCAAATCCTGAAAGGTTTCGTTCTGATATTCAGTTCGAGTGAAGGGATTCATGTGGGCTTCTTCCGCTGTTCTGACCGGTTATAAGCTTGTAGATTAGTTTATATTTATTCGTGCCTAATCATATCGTAAATTCGTTTTGGGTGTTTTCGCTGGTCTGGGCAGTTTGTTTTTATGGGTCCAGAGATTTTTACTAAATTTCCCGGCAGATGTTAAATTAGCAACCCCCATTGCCGATTTCACAAAGAAATCCCCGTCTCTGTCCTAGCGGGAATTGGGCTTTGACGGATGTGTAAATTTGGTTAACTCGCTGCGCAGTTCGCGGCTGGGATCTATATTTACACCTTAGTTATGATTTTTGTAGATACGATCAAGGGGCATTTTCCGCTCAGCACTGAAATTTGGGCGCGCCAGGCTCTTGCCGTGGTTACTGACCTATTTCTGTTTTTCGGTTTGTGGCCGTTGCGTGAACAATTCACTTAAAAGGGATGCCTAACAGAGTCCCGTTTTTGGATTATTGCCAATAGACATTGGTCAGGTAGAAATAATCCGTCTCTGAGAAAATGGCCTCATCCAGTAAAATCATTTTATCGCCCGTATCCATATTCGTCTGGTACACGCTGGTTCGGTATTCACCGTCATCCGTCATATCAGTGGCGAAGAGCAGGATCTGATCGCCATCCGGGGACCAGGCATAGCGGGGGTTCAACGACGCGGCCGGCCCTTCCAGATTCCCAAAGTCAAACAGGGTGCCCGAATTGAGATCCCAAAGGTAGGCTTGCAGCCGGAGAGACTTTTCGTAATATTCGCTGTAAACGTCATAGAGCAGGTAGACCTGATCGCCATCGGGAGAGAAGCTGAAGTCGGCCACGTCCGGGTAGACCTCGAATCCGCTTTCCGCCGGGGGGTACAGGGTGCGGCGGCTGGCGGCGCCTTGCCCGACCCTTTCTGCCAGCAGGTAGGAGATATGGTAATAGTTCAGGCGGGTTGCGGCCTCAGGGTTCAGGAAGGCCACCCACGCTCCATCGGGTGAGAACACCGGGTGTTGATATTCTGATAATGCCGTGATATCCCCTTCCGCGCTCATCGAGAAGGCCCCTTCCGATTGGCAGTAGTGCATTTCGCTGCATCCCCCGGCATCGAAATAGAGTGTATCCGTCTGAGGTGACTTTTGTAAGGTTATTGCGGTGCCTACGTCCGTTTGGATGGGATCGGCTTCGTCCAGATAGACAACGTCGCCATCGGCGTTGAAATAGGCGGCCTGCTGCCCGAAGTAGGCAAAAGTCTCACTGACCAAGTCCACCTGGCCATCGGCGAGATCCACCGTCCACAGGAAATTTTCAAAATTGACCAATAACCGACCGCCGTCTTCGCTGCCATCCTGCAGGTTGAAGCCAGCGGGCAGGACCTGGCTCAGCGCCCCACCGCTCACATCGTAAGCATAAACGCCCTGAGCGGCGACGCTGCCGTCTTCTGATTGGGCTGTGCCAAAAAAGACACATCCGGCTTCACCGCAGGTGGGCGATGTGATCTTGGGATCGGGGATGGTTTCGGTTGCCGTGGGCGTTGGGGTGGGTACATCTGGCTCGGCCGCGCTGTCAATGCCTTCGCCTTCCAGCGAGGCCCATACCTCGTAGAGCGCCCTGAGCGCCAGGGTGTTCTTGAGGTCATAGCCCGCCGGGCTCAGGTGGAAGCCCTCACGGTTGCGGTCAATCCCGTAATTGTCCAGGTATTGGGCCGCCTTCCAGAAGTTGACCACTGGGACCTGGTATTGATAGGCCAGGTTGACGATCACCGGGTTGATCACGTGCCGCTCCCCGCGCAGCTCGGAGGCATCGGCCTTGGTCAGCAAGATCGGAACCGCGCCTTTTTCGATCACGGTGTCGAGAATCTGGCGGAGATACACTTCGTAGCGATCAATGGTTTCTGGATCCAGCCAGGTCTCGAGAGTGATGAGGACATAGGCTGGGTTATTCAGGCGGAATTCGCAGGTGAGCGGCGTCTCGCCGGGTTTACACTGCTCCGTATCCGCCTGCAGTGCATTGAGGATCGACGCAGCGGTGAATCCACCGCGGGCCGTCACCGCCCAGCGTTTGAGGGAGTCGTTGAAATAATTGATCGCATCCCAAAGGTAGCCATCACCGGCGCCCGGCTCCTGTGCGCCCCGTCCGAAGGGTCCCATAAAGACATAGGGGATGGATTGACAATCGCCGATCACGGAGAAACTCGCCGGGTCGCGCCCTTGCCGTTGGCCTTCGGCATAAATTTCAGCCACCCGATCGCTGATCTCCGGCATGATCGGCGCGTCGCGCCAATCAGCCAGGGTCGGTGCGAAGGTCGGTGTGGGGGTGGGGGCTTCGGGGGTTTCCGTGTTGTCTTGTGTCGCTTCTTCTTCCGTGTCGTCTGCTGTTATAGTATTAACAGGGTTATCGTTTGCCTGGCCGGAGGCAGGTGACGGTTTACCCGGCGCAGCGGCCGTGATTTCGTGCACTTGTTGTTGGCAGCCCGACAGGATCAGCATGATCGCAATAAGTGAGATGAGCAGAGAATTTCTTTGCAATGGGGGATGGGATCGCATAAGTCAGGCCTCCAACGAATAAAACAATAAACCGGCGTGTATCTCCTGACATTGTACTTACGCGTGTGAGGGCTGTCAATTTCCGTAAAAAAAGGTCTGAAGCGTAGATTTGGCAACCTGGCGTGAAAAATATTCCCTTTATTCGTGGTTTGGTTATTCGAAAGTTTTATGGTTTAATTAACCAGCCTTACAGTCCAACATGAATTAAATCAAGGAAAGTATTGTTGATATGAGCGATCTGACAACCCTTGTCCCGGAATCGAATAGCCCAAACCCGACCGAGATCGTTGCTGCGGTTTTTGAGATCTCGAGCGTCACCGAAGCTGGTCGGGGGCAGGTTTATCGCTGGCGGTTTACGGGGCATTTGAAAGACGAAGACAGCGAAGCGGCCTATGACCAACTGGCTGAGGCCCTCAAGCCCCTGGCGCTTACGCCGCTGTTCCGCGAGGAGGGTGGAGAACAGATTGTCTTGCTGATTGACCTGCTGCCCGAAGGAAAACCGGGGCCGATTTGGGTTAACCTGGTCCTGTTTATCCTGACGCTGCTCAGCGTGAGTTTTGCCGGCGCACAGTTCAACGCATCGGACGTGGTGGAACCATTCCAACTGCCGTTTGGCGAATTTCTGCAATACCTGCTGACAGGCTGGCCTTTTGCTGCAAGCCTGATGGGGATCCTGTTGGCGCATGAGTTCGGGCACTATCTGGTGGGGCGGGCGCATGGTGAGGCTGTAACCTTGCCATATTTTATTCCGTTCCCTTTTTCCGTCTTCGGCACGATGGGTGCTTTCATCAACATGAAAGAGATCCCCAAGAACCGCAAGCATTTGATGGATATCGGCATGGCCGGGCCGTTGATCGGCCTGGTGGTGGCGGTTGTTGTATTGTTTATCGGTTTGGGTTTATCGAGTGTGGGGCCGATTGAAGCAGACCTGCCGGAAGGTTATGTGCACTTCCTGGAGGGGAACTCTATTTTCTACCTCCTGGCAAAATACCTGACCTTCGGCAAGCTGCTGCCGCAGCCGGCCAGTTATGGGGACCTGAGTCCGGTGCTGTATTGGATCCGTTATTTTTTCACCGGCACACCCGTCCCGCTGGGCGGGCTGGATGTTCAGATCCACCCGGTAGCCTGGGCGGGTTGGGCGGGGCTTTTCGTCACCGCGATGAACCTGATCCCCGCTGGTCAACTGGACGGCGGGCATATTCTCTATGTCCTTTTTGGCAAGAAAACAGCCCAGCGGGTCTTTCCCGTTATCCTGATAGCTCTGGTCGCGTTGGGCTTCTCCTGGTCGGGCTGGTGGCTTTGGGCCGCGCTGATCTTCTCCTTTGGCCGTCGTTATGCAGCGCCGCTGGATCAGATCACGCAGGTTGACCGCAAACGAAAATGGCTGGGCGTTCTGGCCTTGATTCTCTTCTTACTCATTTTTATCCCTGTTCCTTTGGTGATCGTACAATGAAAAATACATTGATTTGTTTAAATAAATCGGACTGGTTGCGTTGGTTCTCGGTTGTCGTCCTGGGGGCGCTGACGCTTTCAGCCTGCGCGCCGGGGACAGCTACGCCGACCGTCATGACAGAATCGCCGGTGATTGAAACAGAGACTATTATCCCAACCGAGGCTGAAACGCCCGCGCCTGACGTAACACCGGTCCAGGAGACGCCCGTTCATCTCCAGGTTGAACCGGAAGACCTGGCCGGGATCGTCGTGCGCATGGTGCATCCCTGGGTGGGCGAGATGGCTGAAACACTTTCATCACTGGCTTCACAGTTCTCATTATCCAATGAATGGGATATCTGGGTAGAGGTTGACGCGCCGGGCAGTGACAGCGCCGTCCTGGACGCGGTTGAGGCGGATATGGCAGATGAGGAGATCCCCAGCCTGATTGTATCTTATCCCTATGCGATGGACACGCTGGATGAGACTTATTATTCCGTCAACCTGAGGGATTATTTAAATGATCCGACCTGGGGATTGGACGATGCAGCTCAGGCGGATGTCCCGGCTGTTCTATTATCCCAGTATGAACGGGCTGGCAATCTGGCGGCCCTGCCGCTGGCGCCGCAGGGGACGGTAATTTTCTACAACCAGACCTGGGCGCAGGAACTGGGCTTCGCTGAACCGCCCAATGGGAATGCGGAAGCCTTCCGCCAGCAATCGTGCGAGGCTGCCTTCAGCAATAACGCGGATGACAGCTTTGAGAATGACGGCACGGGCGGTTGGTTGGTCAGCTTCGATCCTCTGGTTATGACCGGTTGGTACGCAAGTTTCGACGGCCCATTGGCTGGCGAGGACGCTCTCAAATTTGACTCGCCTCCCGGCCAGGACGCGTTCGGTTATCTCAAATCGGTTTACGATGAGGGCTGCTTTTGGATTGGCCGCAGGACGGAGCCTTATTATTACTTTGCCAATCGCTACGCGATGAGTTACGCCGGAACATTGGACCAGATCCCCGCACAAGCCGGTTGGATGACGACCTCGGGCAGCCAGGATGCCTGGTCTGTAATCGGCTTCCCCGGGCCGGCGGGTGAGACCATGTTGGTGAATGGGCCGGGCATGATGATCACGGCGGATACGCCTGAGATCCAGATGGCGGCCTGGTTATTCGCCCGTTATCTGCTCTCACCGGAGGCGCAGGCGCAGCTGGTCCGGGCTGGTTTTTCGTTGCCGGTTCGCCAATCTGCAATGGCGCAGCTTTCGGATTTCTCGGCGACCTATCCGCAGTGGGCGCAGGCCGCGGCGCTGCTTGATACGGCGCAGGCTGCACCGATCTCCGCACGTTGGGGAATCGGTCAGTACGTCCTGCAAGATGCGGTAAATCGGTTGCTGCAGGCTGAACCCGATCAGGTCGGGCCAATCCTGACGGAACTGGACGCAAGCATTTCAGAATTGGAAGGGACGACGCCTTGATGTCGTCAAAACGAAATGTGACAATCTATACCGACGGAGCCTGCAGCGGAAACCCCGGCCCCGGCGGTTGGGGTGCAATCCTGCAGTTCGGGAAATATGAAAAAGAACTGTCGGGCGGCGAGCCAGAGACGACCAATAACCGGATGGAACTCCGAGCGGCTCTGGAAGCGCTGCGAGCGTTGACCGAACCCTGCAACGTGACTCTCTTTACCGATTCGGCCTACCTCAAAAGGGGCATCACCGAGTGGCTGCCAGGGTGGAAACGCCGAAACTGGCGGCGAAAGGGCGGCAAACTGGCGAATGTGGACCTCTGGAAGAAGCTCGATGAGGAAATCGTTCGTCACGAGGTGCGTTGGCGCTGGGTACGCGGGCATGCCGGCCATCCGATCAACGAACGGGTGGATAAATTAGCCAAAAAGGCGATTCCCCAGCACGATTCAAACAGTTACGCAATTTAATGGGGGAAAAGCGGTGGAATCTCTCCGATACCGGTAAATGAGATTCACTTAAATGTTTTCGTGGGTTAAACCCGCTTGATACCTTCTGTCCATAGAATAGAGTCACATTCAAACAATCTAAGGTTGATGCCACCGATTGTTAATGATCGGTTTTTAATTACTGTGAGTATTTTAACGCAAAAGATGGCGTATTAAGGAGTACCGGCATTGAGACAAAAAGCATGGATCGTATCCGTAATATTGGGTGGGGCGCTGGCCTCTGGCGTAATCATGGCGGGCAGTGCGACAAAAAGAGACGATAATCTTGTCGTTGACCCTGATCCTGTTGGTATGAATATTTCTCAGACCTATGCCGTGAATTACAGCAAAGTAATGGGTTGGCACGATCAGGATCATTCGTTTGACGATATCATTCTTGCCCTGGAAACCTCGGATCTGTTGTCTGGGTTTACAGCGCAAGAACTGTTGAGGATGCGCCAAACCGGGCTCTCATGGGATCAGATTTGGGATCAGGTTGAATTAACCCCTTAATTGTTAGCAATATCATTGTCAGTATTAGGTGAGGATTATTGCATGAACAAGAAATGGATAATTGCTCTGGCTATTGTATTAATGTTTGCCCTGGTGGGGGTTGGGACGGCTTATGCACAGGAAGAACCAGGCTACCCGGTGGAGACAGAGACGGAGCAGCCGACCGAGACAGAAACGCCGCCGGAGACGGAGATGCCCACGGAAACAGAAACCCCTGCGGAAACTGAGTCACCAACCGATCTGGTTGAGCCTTCCGAAACACTGGCGCTGACTGAAGACCCCACAGTGGCGCCTTCCGAAGAACCAACACCAAACGAAGATAACCCTGTTTGCGATGGCGCCCGGATACACCCTGTGTTGGATCGGTTAGCAAACAGTTACAATGCTGATTATGAAGAAATTGTTGGATATTTCTGCGATACAGAGTTGGGTGTTGGCGAGATCGCCTTGGCTCTTGCAACTGTCAAGCAATCCGATGGCAGTTTGGAATTGTCAGCCTTGCTATCCCGGCGATTGGATGAGGGCCTGGGCTGGGGCGAGATTTGGCAGAGCCTTGGGCTGACTGGGAGCGGCAAGACCAACGGCAACGGTGATAACAATCTTAAGAAGAATCAGGATCGCAATCCGCATCAGGATAAGGTCAAGAATGAAGGGGAGGACGATCGGCTCCAAAGCCAGTCTCAATACACCGAACAAAAGGGTAACCCGCTGGTGACACCACCCGGATTGGAAGATAAGACAGCGGGCCAATCCGCATCGCCGCCCGGACAGGAAGGGCGCGATAAAGAGGAAGATAATAACGGCAACGGTAATAACCCCGGCAATGGGTCGAAGCCCTAGGTTGGGAATAATTATTGGTATCAAAAGCCCCTCCAATTTGGAGGGGCTTTTCCTTGGTTTAATTTCTCTACGGTTCAATTGGGTAACCGGCTTGAACCCAGGCTTCTAAACCGCCTAAGATTGGGTTGGCACGACTGAAGCCAGCTTCCAACATGAGGAACGCCGCCCGGGCGCTCGTGTTTTCGGCCGGTCAGGTGCAGTAGGTGACATACCAGGTGTCGGGGTCAAGCTCGGCCATCCGGGTCTCCATTTGGTCGAGGGGAATATTGATGGATCCGGTGATATGCTGCTGTTGGTACTGCGCAGCGCTGCGGGTATCCACGATCACGGCCCCTTCATCAACCTGGGCCTGGTAAGCCTCTTCAGCCGTTAGTCGGGGGACGTCGTCCTGGCTCGCCACTGGCCCCGGCGCTTCTATCCTCGCCTGACGCTGATTCTGGGCGATGATGAGACCCAGGATGCTGAGGGCGACCACGCCAAAGAAAACGAGGATGACGATCAACCCGGACCTATTGTTTTTTCTTTTCATTAATTATCCTTTCGGTGCTTTCTTCGGCTTACATTATTCTTATTTTACTTACTTTTTTCCAATTTGGATAGAATGGATAAGGTTTCTCAAGTTTATTTAAACCGGCGCAGGCGCAGGCTGTTGGTGACGACGAAAATGCTGCTAAAGGACATCGCACCGGCGGCCAGCATGGGATTCAGGATACCGGACGCAGCAACCGGGATCAGGATGGTGTTGTAAAAGAAAGCCCAGAACAGGTTTTGTTTTATCGTCCGCAGGGTCCGACGGGAGAGGGCGACCGCTTTTGGGACACCGCGCAGGTCGCCGCTGATAAGCACCACAGGGGCCGATGCCATAGCGACGTCCGTACCTGTGCCGATGGCGATGCCGATATCGGCCTGAGCGAGGGCTGGGGCGTCATTGATACCGTCGCCGACCATGGCGACGACTTCACCTTTTTCCTGCAGGGCTTTGACCTGTGAGGCCTTGTCACCCGGCAGAACTTCCGCCAGCACCTGATCCACACCAACCTGGTCGGCGATGGCCTGGGCTGTGCGTTGGTTATCGCCCGTCATCATGGTGACACTTAATCCCATTTGGTGCAGGGATTGGATCGCCTCCAGAGAGCCTTCTTTGACGGTATCGGCCACGCCGATCAGGCCGGCCAGTTTGCCATCAATCGCAATCAGGATGGCGGTATTGGCGGTCTCTTCTAATTGGCGGATTTCGTCTTCCAATGGGTTGGCGTCAATTTCCCGGGTCATCATCAACCGGCGGTTGCCGACCAGGACATCGTGTCCGTCCACTTCTGCTCGCACGCCGTGGCCCGCGATCGCGTTGAAGCCGAGCGGGTCATCCAGGGAGAGCGAACGGGCGCCGGCTTCGGCTGTGAGCGCTTCACTGAGCGGATGCTCACTGCCTTTCTCCGCGGAGGCTGCCAGACGGATCAAATCGTCCTCACCAGCCGGATATTGATTCAAAATTATCTTTGTGACAGCGGGTTGGCCGCGTGTGATCGTGCCGGTCTTATCCAGCACCACGGTTGTGATCTCTCCGGCGCGCTCCAGGCTTTCGCTTTTCTTGATCAGAATACCGAATTCAGCGCCTTTGCCCGTGCCAACCATCACGGCGGTCGGTGTTGCCAGGCCCATCGCGCAGGGACAGGCGATCACCAGCACCGCTACCGTGTTGATCAGGGCGCGGGTGAAAAGGCTCACGCTGGCGTTCGGACCGAGCGGGATGATGAAATACCAGACCAGGAACGTGACTGCGGCGATACCGATCACGATCGGCACGAAGACGGCTGAGATTTTGTCGGCCAGGTTTTGGATCGGGGCCTTGCTGGCCTGCGCCTCCTCAACCAGCTTGATGATCTGTGCCAGGGCGGTTTCCTTACCGATGCGGGTCGCTTCGAATTTAAGCAGACCCAATTTGTTGATCGTGCCGCCGATGACTTCATCACCCGGTTTCTTTTCCACAGGGAGTGATTCGCCCGTCAGCATAGATTCATCAATGCTGGAGCGGCCGTCCACAACGACGCCGTCAACCGGGATCTTCTCGCCGGGGTGCACCAGGACGAGGTCGCCAACGTCCACTTCGTCGATATTAACTGCCACTTCGACCCCATCCCGGACGATATAGGCTTTACGAGGGCGGAGGTTCATTAGCTTGCGGATGGCGTCTCCTGCGCCGCCTTTGGCCTTGGCTTCGAAGAACTTGCCCAGTTTGACCAGGGTAATGATCATGGCCGAGGTCTCAAAGTAGACGTGGCCGGGAATCAAGCCCAGGGTGATGGGAATGGAATAGAGATAGGCCACGGAGGATCCCAGGGCGACCAGTACATCCATGTTGGCCGACCCGCTGCGGATCGACTTGAAGCCGTTGACGTAATATTGCCAGCCGACATAGAATTGGACAGGGGTCGCCAGCGCCCAAAGCAGGTAATCCAGCCAGGGCAGGGTCGCAATCGCTGCAGGAAGCAAGCCCATATCGCGCCCCATCGAGAGGATGAAGAGCGGTAGTGTGAAGATTGCGCCAATGATGAGCATCTTGCGCTGGTGGTCGATTTCCTTTTGGCGGGCCTTGGTCTCGGCGTCTTCCAGTTCGATGTTTTCTTCCATGAGGTCGAACCCGGCTGAGCGGATCGCCCGGCGAATATCGGTCTGGCTGACGATCGTGGGAATGTATTTGACAGCGGCTTTTTCGGTGGCCAGATTGGCCGAGGCTTCTATCACGCCTTCGACTGCGTTTAATACCTTCTCCAGCCGCCTGACATCGGCTGCGTCCGAAAGGTTTTGGACTTGCAGCGAAGCTTCTCCGAGGGCGATGTCATAGCCGGCCTTGTGCACGCGGTCAATCAGATCGTCCAGCGAGGCTTTGTCGGGGTCATAGCTGACAGCGGCGCGCTCGGAAGAGAGGTTCACATTGGCGGTGTCGACCCCGTTAACCTTCTTTAGGTTTCGTTCGACCGTGGCGACACAGTTCGCACAGGTCATCCCCAGGATAGGGAGGGTCAGGTGTTTTTGTTCAGGCATAGGAAATTATTCTTCCGCGGGATAGTTGATTTCGGCCAGCGTATCCTTGATCGTTTCTTCACTGGCGGGGGCGTCGAATTGGACGGTTACTTTCTTTGTTTCCGGGTCGGCGTCAACGTTTGAAACGCCATCGAGATCAGAAAGCTCCATGCTGATGGTGTGCGTGCAGTGCTTGCAGGATATATTAGGAACGGTATAGGTTACTGTATTCATTACAACTCCTTTAATGAGGAATGTGGGTTAATTTTTATTGGCAGCGTCGAACACTTCGGTGATCTCATTCAGCACGCGCTGACGTTCAGCCGGGTCTTCACCCTGGATGGCGCCCAACACACAGGTGTTGAGGTGCCCGTCCAGGATCCTGGCGCTGACCTTATTGAGGGCGGATTGTACGGCCTGGATTTGGCGGATGATATCAATGCAGTATTTATCTTCCTCCAACATCCGCTGGATGCCACGGATATGCCCTTCGATGGTCTTCAGGCGTTGAATGTCGTTACTGTGGTCGTGTTCCATTAGCTGCTCCTTATCCCCCCCCAGGGGGGTAGGGTGTTTATAAACAAATATTACGATATTTGTCTGATTTTGTCAAGCGCATGCTTTTTACAATGATTCCTAAGGTATTCGTTTGTCAGGACACTTGCCGTTATAATGAGTGCTGATGGGCCTGGGCTTGATCGCCGTATATGGCTTCAGAGCGCCAACAACGCTGATCGGTTGGCTGCTCCTGGCTGACCTGGGCGTCTTCGCCACGCTCATACCGATCCTGGCGATGGGCTTTGGCATCCAGATGATCAGCGCGGGCACGCAGCTCATTTATCGCGACTCTTCGGCCGGTTGTCGCGGTGCTGATCTTGACCCTTTTCCTGGGGGACGTGTTGACCGGGATGCAGTGGGTCGGCGGTGTGTTGGTCATTGTCGCCATCGTCCTGCTCCAGCGCAGCCCGGACCGAGTTGTCGTCGTTGACGGCAAATAGGCGATGAAACACAAGGGAGGGCTTTCACAACATGTCCGTTGGTTGCTGATAGCGGTCGCAGTCCAGGCCGCGATCGGCGCCGGCATGATCCCGATTCGCTATTTGTGGGTTTCAACAGGATTGCCTTCACTGGCAGTCATTGCCGTCAGCGATCTGATCGTCTTTAGTTTGATGTCCTGGCGGACGCTGCCCCGAATCAATCGGATGGTTTGCGTTCAAAAACCTTATGGCTGGTGGTTGTTATCGTTGTGGCGCGGACGATCCTGATCACGCTGGCCTTACGGTACGCTCAAGCCTGCTTCGTACAATCGATCAACCTTTTCGCACCCTTCATGGTGGTCTTTTTTGACCGGGTGATTAACCGGACGGCGTTACCGAAGATTGCCATGTTGGCGATGATGCTTTGTACGGTGGGCGGTGTCCTATTGATTTTTAGCCGGCAAACTGCTCAACGCCTTTCCCATATTTTGCGCCTGAGGATAGCCTTGGAATCATCCTGCTTTTCTGGGAACAATTGAATTTGCTGCTGATATGCTCATTGTTAAACACAGCGCCCAGGTTGGACTGCCATTCGAGGCTGTTTATATCTCGCAGGTCGGACCCATTGCCCTGACAATGACCCTTCTGAGTTTAAGCACCGGTGAGGATTGGGCTGGTTTTCTGGATCTGGACTTCCAAAGCGGATTAGCGTTGGCCTTCAATGCCCTCGGATTGGAAATAGGTCAAAAGCTGGACAATATCGCTGTATTGCGTAAGCTTGGGGCGCTCTTGATAAGTCGTATGCTTGCAGTCCGATTGGTAGCGGCGCGATGGATGGGTTGGCTTGTCCTGGCCGAGTGTCCCGAATCTCCATTACAATGGATTGGCGCGGCAATTGTTGCGCTCACCATCAACGGCTATCTGGCCCAGCAGCGCCCGGGTGGGATCTCCTCGAATAATCTTCATCTGTGAATAACGGCTGGTAATCAGTCGTACAGAAAGTAAGGCGTATGAATACAGTCGAAAGCAAATCACAGGTCGGTACGATGACCAAGTTGGTCCTGCTGGTTGGCAGCAACCTGGCTATGATGGCCGGCTCCACGTTCTCACCCGGCCTGCCGGCTGTTATGGCGGAGTTCCAGGATGTGCCCGATGCGGTCTTTTGGGTGCCGATGGTACTCACCTTGCCCGCCTTGTTCATGCTCATCGGGGGCCCGATCATGGGGTTTCTCTCTGACCGTTACGGTCGCAAACCTGTTTTGGTCTCCTCCCTACTGCTGGGCGGTATCGCCGGCAGTGCGGGCTTCTTCCTGGCAAGCCTTCCCGCGATCCTCGTCACCCGAGCGCTCGTGGGCTTAAGTATCGTCGGGACGATGACGCCCACCAATGCCCTGGTGGCGGATTATTTTGATGGTCAGGAACGCGCCAAATTCATGGGCATCAACACCGGATTTACCGGCCTAATGGGGATTATCTTCCTGCTTTTGGGTGGTATCCTGGCGGATATTAATTGGCGTTATTCCTTTTTTGCATACGCCCTTGAATTAATTCTCTTTGTCCTGGCCATTATCTTCATCTATGAACCGGAAGAAGTTATCGATAAAGAGAGCGAATCCCTCGAAGTACCGTTGAATTTGAAACCAACCGTGCTCTATATTTTTATCGCCATCGCCCTGAGCCAGTTTGCCTTTAATGCCGTTCCGGTCTTTATCGCACTCTTTTTGACAGGGCTGTTGAATATCGGCAGTACAGAAGTCGGGCTGATTAGTTCCTTCTCATCCATTTTTACACTTCTGGGCGGCCTGGCTTATGGACGGATTAAACAGCAATTCGATTTCAGATCGATTAACCTGGCGTTACTCCTGGCTTTCGGTTTTGCATTCATCTTGCTCGCGATTGCCAAATCCTGGCCGTTGGTGATCCTCAGTGAGATCATCCTGGGATTTTCAATGGGCCTGAATCCCGCAAACCTGACCACGTGGTTGTCGGACGAGGTCGAGCCCCTTGTGCGGGGCCGAGCAAACGGGATTTATATAACGATGATGTCGGTCGGCAATTTTGCGACCTCCATTATTTTTGCCCCTATTATCAATGCCACCAGCTTGCCAACGGCCTATATTTTCAGCGCCGCGATCATGATCCTGACAGGTTTGGGCAGTTTATTATTGACCAACGAGAGAAGCGCAGCCTGATTTGAACCCATCTCCCAAAGAAACAAACCTTCCAAACTGGACGACCAAACTCACCCTATTATTGCTCAGTTCGCTTGTCGTGATGTCTGGCGCAGGTCTGAGTTCGAGCCTGCCCCTGATTGAAGACCATTTCGCATCGACCCCGAATGCCGGATTTTGGGTGCGGATGCTTCAAACGACACCCGCACTGTTCATCCTGATTACCGCGCCATTGGCAGGTGGACTGATTGATCGCATCGGACGTAAGCGCTTAATCGTCGCAGGTGCGTTGCTGTATGGCCTGGCGGGAACGTCCGGATTCTTCATTCGGTCGCTGTGGGGGTTACTTGCCGGCCGAGCCCTGCTGGGGGTGAGCGTGGCGGCAATTTATACCACGACGACGGCCCTGGTCTCCGATTATTTTCAGGGACTTTCCCGGAATCGCTTTTTGGGTTTGCAATCCGGATTTATGGCGATCAGTGGTTTCCTGTTCCAGCCGCTCGGAGGGGTCCTCGCGGATATCCAGTGGCATTTCAGCTTCCTAATTTACACGGCCGGTATTCTTATCTTACCGCTGATATTTCTATTCATCTACGAGCCTGGCGGGAAGACGAATCCGACCGGACCTGCAACGTCAGGTGGTCGATTATTCCAACAGATCCCGACCATGCCCCTGATTGCTATTTTCCTGCTGACCTTTCTTGGGCAAACGATTTTCTATGTTACCCCGGTCCAGCTTCCGTTCTACCTGAATCGCATCAACATTCAATCTGCGAGAGTGATCGCCCTCTTTACTGGGACGATTAGCCTGATGATGGGGATCTCGGGATTGAGTTACGGCAGAATGAGAAAGCGGCTGTCATATAAAAAGATGGTGTTGCTGAGTTTTGGGTTGATGGCGGGTGGTTATCTTATTGTCGGCGCCAGCCAGCGCTATGGCCTGATTATCCTTGGGATTGTGATTAGCGGATTTGGGCTCGGGATGAACAACCCGAACCTGGTTTCCTGGCTGATTTCGCTTGCACCGGAAGAAATGCGCGGCCGCGCCCTGGGCGCCCGGCTGACATTCAATTACCTGGGGCAGTTCATGTCACCGATCCTGGCGCAGCCCCTGATCGCTGCCGGGGGGGTGCCCAGCGCCTATCTGGCTGCGGCCGGTCTAGGTGCGCTCGTCGTGATCGTGGGCCTGGTCCTGGTGGGCGTAAGAAACGAAAGCAAAGCCTGAGCGGGTCATATTGGGTAAGATCAGAATAAATCAATAAATGACGGAGAGGACGATGGATAAGAAAGTTGTTTTGAGCGGTTTGCTCGGGGGTCTAACGATTTTAGCAGTTGGTGTTATTATCTTGTTTGCCTTTAACGGGTTCGCACCGGGACTGCTGGCGAATACCAGTAATGTGTTCCTTGGTCTGATTCCGCTGGTCGTGGCGCCGATTGCCGGTGGTTTCCTGGCTGGGCTCATAGCCCGGCATAACCCGAAGCGGGCCGGACTGTTTGCGGGTTTGCTGGCCGCCCTGGTACTGCTCATTGGCTGGTTGATCGTCGTTGGTTTGACATTGGATACCTTTGTTGGGGGTTTCGCGGTTGGGCTGGTCTGGGTTATTCTGGCGAGGATCTTCGCCGGTTTCGCTGCTGCACGCTGATTTTGGGCTATTTTTAATACATTTCTGACAAAAATAGATAGATTCTAATAATTTTCCAACGGACGGGACATAGAATTCGAATCAGAGAGATGTGATAAGAAAGCTCATCTTCTTCTCCTTTTCTATTGAACAACACCACCCGGCCGCCCGTCGGGTGGTGCTGTTTAAGGGATATTTATTGTAAGACTCGTGCAAAGCGCACGTGGCGCATACCCCCGAATTTATCTAAGAAGCAAATATGTCCAACGATTTACGCCCGGCCGCGGAAGGCGGGTACGGCAAGGACCACGATCTTGCAGATCCGTTGGTCCTGCATCCGGCTGTAGAGCCGGGGGTCTAGTTCCTCCGGAGAGCTGGAGGTCGTGATCACAGTTGGCAGCGCTGCATTGTAGCGATAGTTGAAGAGTTGGTAAAGCTTTTCGCGCGCCCAGGGTGTTGCGGACTGTGTGCCGAGGTCGTCAAGGATCAGCAGGTGAGATGTACGCACTTCTTCAAACCGCCGGTCTAAAGAGACCGTGCTGTTTGGGCTGAAAGTCGCACGCAGGTGGTCGAGGAGATCGGGGACGCTGACCATCAGCGGTGGGAAGCCCAGGCCGGCCTGATAGTTCCCGATTGCGGCGGCCAAATGTGTCTTGCCAGCGCCATACAGGCCGGTGAGCAGGAGCCAACCGCGAGGATGTTCGGCGAAATCCCGGGCCGTCTCAAAGGCCACTTTGAGGTCTCGCAATGCGTCCGAAGCGAGCTTTTCGTTCTGTCGCAAGCTGAAATTGCCAAACGTCTGGCGGCTATGAAGGCCCAGGGAGGAGAGCTCCGGGTGGCCCGTGTCATCGCTGGGGTTGCGGTAATCCGGTGCAAGGATCCTGAGCATGCTGACCAGGTTGGGGTCCTGCAGGCGGGAGCGGATCCGACCTTCAAAATCGTTGATCACCAGGTTGCTGGTCACCACTGTGGGCAGTTGGTTCACATAGCGATGGTTGATGATCTGGAATATCTTTTCCTGCGCCCATGCTGTGGCGTTTTGCGTCCCGAAGTCATCCAGGATCAGGAGCGGGATCTCGCGGATCTCCTCGAAGCGGTCTTCGAAGCTCATATCCCCACCGGAGTAGGCATAACGCAGCCAGTCCAGCAGGTCAGGTACGGTTAGGAATAGTGTCGAGACACCGGCATCAATGGCATAGTTTGCGATAGCTGCGGCGAGGTGGGTTTTCCCACAGCCATAGCGACCCATCAAAAGCAGCCATCCTTCCCGGTTTTCTGCGAACTGCCTGGCCTGGTTGAAGGCGTTTTCCAGTGAATCGGCCTGCTGTTGGCCCAGTCGGAGCCGACCGCGTTTTTCGAAATTCTCGAAAGTGAGGTCTTTGAGCGAGTCCAGGCTGCTCATCCTGAAGAGCCGTTCACGGGCCGATTGGGTGATCTCTTCCGAGCGGCACTGGCAGGGGACGATCTTCCCAAAATCGGGATGATCTATGGGCAGGTCCTGGCGCAGCCATCCGATCCCCCCGCAAATGGGGCAGTTCGGATCACCGGGCATTTTCGCCTGGCGGACCGGGCCGTTCTTGTTTTCAGGATCCGTCATTTCTGAGCCATCTTTCCCGGTAGCTTTCCGCATCTTGCGAATCGTTTCGTCGATGTTGCTCATCGCGATGTCCTTCTTTCTGCCTGCGTTTTAGGATCGCCTGGACGTACTTCCAATTTCTGGCGTTATGGGCCACTGCGCTGCGAATGGCTTCCTCGATCCACTCAGCCGGATATTCAGCTTCATCCGCTTTGAGGATCTCGGCCATCATCGGCGTGATTGGCCCGATATTATCTTCGTATAGTTTAAATATGTTCGGCGGCGCACCGGTCATCGTTACCGGTTGTTTTGGCCTTGTTTGGGTGCGCCATTCACCGGCCTCAATTGCCCGGACCGCCGCCCGTCCCTGGGGACCGTTGATGAAGTAATAGGTCTCATTCAACCAGTCCAGATCGGCCCGCAGGAGCGCACCACTTTTCACCAGTCCGGCTAACGCCTCTGCTAACTCGGCTTCACCACCCATCATCCGCCGGAGCGCCGGGTCAGTCATCAGGTCCTGCGGACGCAGGTAATGGACCGTCTCTGAGTCTTGCTGTAAATGCCAGAAGAAATAAAGCAGTAGCCGCAGTTGGGCGGGGTCTGCCAACGCCGGCAGGAGGTCCGTGAAAAGCGCTTCGGGCAGATAAACGCCGTCTGCGCCGTCCTCCTGAAAGCCGTTGAATGATAGGGTGTCTTGCGGGGTCATCGTGGGTTAGCTCCTCAACCTTGGGGCTGGAGGCCCCTGGCCGCGTTTTCAAACTTTGCCAGTTCATCAATAAACACCATGTTGATCCCGGGGTGAGTGGGGCCATTGCGGTGTTTGGCGACGATCATTTCGGCCTTGTTGCGCTCTTCTTTATTCTCGCTAAGTGGGTCCCGGTGGATGAACATAACAATATCCGCGTCCTGCTCCAATGAGCCAGACTCCCGCAGGTCGGAGAGCTGAGGTTTCTTGTCCGGGCGGTGTTCCACCGCGCGGGAGAGCTGGGCTGCAGCGAGCACCGGTACGTTCAGCTCACGGGCCAGCACTTTTAGGTTCCTGGAGATGTTCGATACTTCCTGAACACGGTTATCCGTGCGGCCGTCGCCCGTCATCAACTGCAAGTAGTCCACAATCACCAGATCCAGGCCATATTCCAGATGCAGCCTGCGGCACTTGGTGCGCAGCGAGAGGGGGGTGATGGCCGGGGTGTCGTCCAGGAAGATCATTGCCCGGTCATAGGATTCGAGCGCCTGGAAAAAGACATCCCATTCGTTATCGTTCAGTTTACCGGTGCGCAGCCGCTGGGTGTCGATCCGGGTGTCCATCGCGATCAAACGCTGGAGCAGTTGCTCGTTGGACATCTCCATTGAAAACATTGCCACGTGCTTCTTGTGGACCAGGGCGGCGTTGCGCGCCGTGCCCAACAGAAAGCCGGTTTTACCCATACCAGGGCGCCCGGCGATGATCAGTAAGTCCGATTTCTGCAGACCGCCAAGGAGATGGTCCAGGTCGATCAGACCGGTGGGGACGCCGTAAATATCGTCAGCCCGGCTGTTGAGTTCGTCAATCCGGTCGTAATAGTCCCGCACAACCTCTTTGATCGGTACCAGGTCTCGTTTGATGCGCCGTTCGCTGACATTGAAGATCGACTTCTCGGCTTCGTCCATGACGGTGTCGATCGTCTGGTCCTGTTGATAGGCCAGGCGAGCGATCTCATTTGCGGCTTCCAGCATCCGCCGCCGGATGGCGTTTTGTTCGATGATCCGGCCGTAAGATTCGGCGTGGAAGGCGTTGGGGGCCCGATTGAGCAGGGAGATCAGATAAGCCTGGCCGCCCACTTCGTTGAGATGGCCGCGGTTGGAGAGCGTCTCGGTGACGGTCACCAGGTCAATTGGTTGGCGGGTCTCACTCAGGTGGAGGAAGGTTTCCCAGATCCACCGGTTGCGAACGATGAAAAAGTCGTCCGCCCGAAGGAATTGGGCCACATTGAGATAGGCTTCCTGATCGATTAAGACAGCACCGATGAGCGCCTCTTCGGCCTCCCGATTGCTGGGGAGGGTCAGGGCTTCTGATAACGTTTCGTCATTGAGATTGTATTCGTCGCTCATGGATGGGTCTTTACTCTTTAGTAATTTGAATCGACCGGAAACCTACTCATATTGTATAAAAAACCGGGATCAGGTTTCAACCGAAACATCCCGGTTATGATTATAATCCGTGTTCGAATTATCCCTTATAGGAAATTGGGTCAATCGTCGTCTTCGGATTCGTCCGTGTCGGAATCCAGGTCACCGATGTCATAATTCTGGAGGAAATTTTCGAAAACATCCAGATCCTGATCTTCCAGGCCTTCGTCGCTGCTGGCGCCCTCAGAATCGTCCTCAGAGATGTCTTCTTCAGGAATAATGGCGGCTTGTTGCATGACCTCTTCGGCGATTAAAATCGGCACCTGGGTCCGTGCTGCCAGGGCCAGAGCATCAGATGGACGGCAGTCCACCTGTTTTTGCTCCCCATCCACTTCGAGAATCAAACTGCCATAGAACACGTCATCGGAAAGGGAAACCACTTCCACCTGGACCAAGCGCCCATTGAGGGATTGGATCAGGGTTTTAAGCAGGTCGTGTGTTTGGGGGCGAGCGACCTGGATTTCCTGGAGTGCAATCGTGATAGCTTCGGCCTCATAGAGACCGATCCAAATCGGCAGAAAATGTTCCTGGCCTTTTTCTTTTAAGATGACAATGCGTTGTTGATTCGTCAGGCTGACGCGTACGCTGTCAATTTCCACCTCGATCATTCGAGTCATGGGATTCTCCTGCTGTGATGGGTTGAATTGATTCTAACACGCCGAATACTGAGGTGCAACTGATTTGATTCGTTTTATTGTTTCAAAGGGTTTTGGTTTTCGAGTATAATCGAGGTACATTGATCCAAGGGTTTTAGACATGCTTGGTTTGCTGCAAAAGGGTTCTAGAACATTAAGGTAATCCATGCATTTCGGGTTACAACCGCAAGATTTGGATAGAGTCCGTTCTTTCATTGAACTGTGTTGATTATAAGGTCTGAACGTTTTAAACGGAAAGAGAAACTTTCCAGCTGAAAAGACGTTATTATTTATAATTATCAAACGGATAAGGAATCAAAATTTGGGAAATAACACTCCCCTGATCGTTCTTCTTATAGAGGGAAGTAGAGGCGACCACGCTTCTTTCAGAGATGAACTCATGGAAAAGGGATATCAGGTCACGCATGCCCCCAGCGGCCGTGCGGGTTTGGTTATTATGGAGGATGTTGGGCCGCATGTGATCGTTGTCGATGCCGCATCGCTCAGGACCAGCGGTGTCCGAATTTGTCAATCCTTCCGAAGGGCTGACAGCCAGATGCCGATTATCCTGATCATTGATGAGAAAACCACCGTTGGTGAAGATGTGGACGCTAACCTCGTATTGCATCTGCCCTTCACCGTGCAAAAGCTCATCAATCGGTTGAGTGCATACAAACCGACCGATGACAAGTATATCCTCGCGGCCGGACCGATTGAATTGAATACCCGGACACAGTTGGTCATCTGCAACGGCCAGCAGACCAAGTTGACGCCCAGACTCGTGGCAATCCTGCAAATGTTGATCAAGAATAAAGGAGAGGTCGTCAAACGAAATCCGCTATTTAAGTCGGTCTGGGACACAAATTACACCGGCGATACCCGCACATTGGATGTCCATATCAGTTGGCTGCGTCAGGCGATCGAGGAAGACCCCCGGAATCCCGATCTGATTAAAACGGTCCGGGGTGTCGGTTATATCCTGGATGTCTAAATGGGATTCAGGTCCTGTTCGAATATCTTGTGACCCCCGTTAGGGGGTTTTTGATAAGTGCTTTTACAATAATCTTCCTTTGAGTACAATTTAACCAGATTCGGAAAAAATTAAAGGCAAACAATGGATTCAAAAAAGACGACGAAGAATATCCTCATCAGCTGCACCGTTATCGTTGTGGTTGCCTGCCTTTGCCTGGGTGCGCTTGCGCTGACGGGCGTGGGTGTGTCCATGTTATGGCCGCTGCGGGTGAGTGAAAATGAGACACCCATTCCCAGTACCGTCACCGAGACTGTTGGGACGCCGGAAGAAGCTGAGGGCGATTTCCCGCCTGCATTGCTGGAGGCCGTTGAACAAATCGAAGCGCAGGTCAGCGAACTCAGGGGGCTGGAGCCGAACGAAACCTTCGACCGGGAATTGATCTCGGAAGCGGAATTGGAAGAAATTGTGGCTGAGGATTTCTTCGCTGATTACACCGATGAGGATGCCCGGCAGGATGTCGTGGTGCTCTCGACCCTGGGCCTTTTGTCCCCGGATTTTAACCTGAAAAAGCTCTATACGGATCTCTATTCCGAACAGATCGCTGGATTTTACGATGATGAGGTCCAGACAATGTATGTCGTTCAGGGGACCGGATTCGGCGGGTCCGAAAAGCTGACCTACGCTCACGAGTTCACCCATGTCCTGCAGGACCAGGTCTGGGGCCTGGAGGATGGTCTGGGTATGAATGAGGATGCCTGCGAGGCGGATTCCGAACGCTGCGCGGCAGTCCAGGCTTTGGTGGAAGGCGATGCTTCCACCCTTGAGATCCTCTGGTTCCAGAACTACGCCACCCGCCAGGACTACGAAGACCTGATGCGGACCTTTGATGAGTACGAATCGCCCGTTTTGGATTCCGCGCCGCCTTATATAGCATCCGACCTTTACTTTCCATATGAAAAAGGCCAGGCCTTTGTACAGGAGCTTTATGATGATGGCGGTTTTGACCGTGTAGACGAGGCGTTTGAAAACCTGCCGGTATCTACTGAACAAATTCTGCATCCGGAACGTTATCCAGAAGATCGTCCCATCCCGGTTTTCTTGCCTGATCTGACCGATACATTAGGCGCAGGCTGGTCGCTCTACGACCAGAATGTGATGGGGGAGTGGTATACCTATTTGATCCTTAACCAGGCTTATGATGAGGATCTGCGGTTATCCGAGTCCTTCGCCAGTACGGCTGCCGAAGGCTGGGGTGGGGACGCCTATGCGTTTTATCTCAATGAGGATACCGACGACGTGGTCTTCATGCTGGACAGCACCTGGGATTCATCTGATGATGCGATTGAATTCTCAGATGCCTTTCATAGTTACGCTGATGCACGCTGGACAATGGATGAGGAGAGTGTGGGGGATGTGTTTGTCTGGCGGGGCGAGGAAGGCAGCGTTGCCTTTATTTTGGATGGCAGCCGAACGGTTTGGGTCATGGCGCCTGAGGCCTCACTAGCCGAAGCGGTGATGAACACATTGCGATGACGAATGCCCAGGTTGTCTCGGGCTGGATAGACACCAGGCGCATCAAAGCGCTGTTGTTCGATGTCGACGGCACCCTGAGCAACACGGACGATCGTTATGTCAGCCGGCTGGCCCGGGGGCTGGAGCCGCTGAAATGGCTCTTCCAGGACCGGGACCCTTCACGTTTTGCCCGATGGGTGGTGATGGCGATTGATGCGCCGGCCAACTCGCTTTACAGCCTGGCTGACCGGTTAGGGCTGGATAAACCCTTTTTTAAATTCATTAATTGGATCACTCGCAAGACCCGTCTGAAACGACGTCCACAAGACCGATACTGGATCATTGCCGGAATTGAGGAGATGCTTGCCAAGCTGCATGGCCAATATCCATTGGCCGTGGTCAGCGCACGCGATAAGGAAACCACCCTGGCCTTTTTGGACTTCTTCGCGCTAACACCCTACTTTGATGTAATCGTCACCGGTCGGACCTGTAACCACACTAAGCCATTCCCCGACCCGGTGCTTTACGCGGCCGAGACGCTTGGCATTTCTCCCGACGATTGTCTGATGGTGGGCGACACGGTTGTTGACATTCATGCCGGCCGGCTGGCTGGCGCGCAGACAGCGGGTGTGCTTTGTGGCTTTGGGCAGCAGGATGAACTGGCACACGCAGGCGCGGATATCATCCTTCAGAATACAACCGATCTGGTCAGCCTCCTTTCGGACTAAGTCATCAGGATTGGACTGGTTCTCACTGATCCGATTCCGATCTCATTGGGTGGCATACTATCACTCATATGGGCTGTACCAAGAATGATAGAGAGTGGTGTGAAGAAAAATGACGTCTTCCAGAATTGACCGTTATAAAGAAGCGTATCCGTACCCTCGCAGATTATTCATCCGGGGTATTTTACGCGCCGGCATCTCTTTTTTTACCGGCTTGCTGACCCGGCTCAGCGTTGAAGGCCGGGAAAATTTGCCCGATAAGGGACCGCTGATCGTCGTCTTCAACCATTTTCATTTTCTGGATGCCGTGGTAGCGATTCAGGTGATGCCCTGGCCGCTTGAGTTCCTGGCCGATTTTGAGATGCCCAACGTCTCCCCCTTATTGAAAGTTTTTCCTGATCTTTACGGCACCTATGATGTGGCCCAAGGCCTGCCCAACCTGGATGCCCTGCGGGCTTCGGAAGCGATCCTGGCACAGGAGGGTGTCCTGGGTATCTTCCCGGAGGGTCGCATTGAACACCCAACGCTCAGGCCCGCATTGCCCGGTGCGGCTTTTGTGGCGTTGCGTACGGGGGCGCCGATTGTACCTGTGGGCATTTTTAGTGAAGATGATTGGGATATCCCCGGCACGATCCGGCGGGAGAAACGCCGCCTGAGCGTGACTTGCCGGATTGGTGAGGTTTTCGGCCCGCTTGAGGTTGAGAACCGCCGGCGACCCAGCCGAGACGCCATCGATTTGGCCGGGGAAAAGATCATGGCCGCCATTGCGGCGCAATTGCCTCCAGATGTGCGCGGGGCATATGGTTAGGATCTGATCGAGCAGACATAACTTTTCTTGTTTTTTAGTTATAATGAATGTTGCTGCTTGTGGTGAAGTTATGCCAGCGGGGCAGGCAGACGATTTATGGACTATAAGTTGGAGTTGCCCTGATGACAAACCGAACCACAATTCAGAAATATCGAAGCAAGTATCCCTGGCCGCGCCGCGGCTTTATCCGCGGGATATTGCGGAACTCGATCCAGGCTGCAGCAACGTTGTTGACCGATTGGGAAGTGAGCGGGAAACAAAATCTCCCTGACGGCGGACCTTTATTGATCGTCGGTAACCATTTTCATTTCTTGGATACCGTGGCGCCGATTAAAGCGACCAATTGGCCGATTGAATTTATTGGTGATTTCCAGATGCCCGGTGCTCCGAGTTTAATGAAAATTTTTCCCAATGCCTGGCAAACGCTAAAAATTGAACAGGGGACGCCGAACTTTGAGGCCTTAAACGCCTCAACCGCCGTTTTGGACCAGAAAGGCGTCCTGGTGATCTATCCCGAAGGACACGTGCACAGCGGCCCGTTGAATCCAGCGCTGCCTGGCGCGGCATTTGTGGCCCTGCGCACAGGCGCGCCAATATTGCCGATGGGTACGATCAGCGACAATCACTGGAAGCTGGTTAAAACCTTGACGGAGAAGAAGCGCCGGCTGCGGGTTCACACCAAGATTGGACAGATGTTTGGACCGCTGAAGACCAAAAACCCCAACCGCCCGACGCGTGAAGAGCTGGAAGAGGCGGGGTGGTTAATCATGACCCGGATAGCAGCCCTGCTGCCGAAGGCCTATCGCGGTAAATTCGATCCCGAACTGCCATAATTGTTTTAAATTGAATCCTAAGACCCTGGTTTGGAATAACCGGGGTCTTTCAATTATTATTAACAAACTCTTACACTTTTTAGATATTCTTATCTTAGAATGGTTAGGATAAAATATAATAAAGGATTTATTATGGAATTTCGTGATTATTATGAAACCCTCGGCGTGAAAAAGAGCGCCAGTGAGGATGAAATCAAAAAAGCATACCGGAAACTGGCTCGGAAGTATCATCCCGATGTCAATCCGGATGATCCTAATGCGGAAGAGAAATTCAAAGAGATCAACGAAGCCTATCAGGTGCTTTCGGATTCGGACAAACGCCAGAAGTATGATCGCTTTGGATCGCAATGGAAACAATATCAGCAGACCGGCGGACGGCCCGAGGACTTTGATTGGTCGCAGTGGGCCACACGGGGCCAACCCGGCGGCGCACAATATCGCACCGTCAGTCAGGAAGACCTGGAGCAGATGTTTGGTGGGGGGCTGGGCGGCTTCTCGGATTTCTTCGAGACTCTGTTCGGCGGCATGGGGGGCGCACGTACAGCCCGCCGCACGACGGCTCGTCCTCGGCCGCAGAATTTGCGCAAAGGCCAGGATATCTCCCATCAGGTTGAGATTTCGCTGTCCGAAGCCTTCCATGGCACAACCCGACTCTTGACTTATGAGAATGGACGCCGGATCGAAGCCAAGATCCCGCCCGGTGTGAAAACCGGCTCCAAAATCCGCCTGAGTGGGCAAGGGGCCGAAGGCGTGCGCGGTGCGGGTGACCTTTATCTGGAAGTGACCGTGCAGCCCGATTCGACCTTCACGCGTGAGGGGGATAACCTGCGAATTAATCAACCGGTGGATTTCTTCACGGCGCTGCTGGGCGGTGAGGTACAGGTATCAACAATTGATAAGACCGTGTCCCTGACGATTCCGGCTGAGACGGATTCGGGAAAGACCTTCCGTCTTAAGGGTTTGGGGATGCCCAAGCTGGGTAAACCAGCGGAGCGAGGCGATCTCTATGCCACCGTCGAGATCCAGGTGCCAAAGAACCTGACGGAAGAACAGAAGCGAGAATTTGAGGCGCTGCGAGAATCATTACAATAATGTAATCCGAATGTAATAGCGAAAAACTCCCGGGATTTCAAAATTCCCGGGAGTATGTTTTTATCAATTTGATTTTCTTCAATTGCGGTTCTCTTCCACCCGAAACTGCAGAGACCAGAGGTGATGGTAGAGGCCCTTTTTGGCGAGCAGCTCTTCGTGGCTGCCCTGTTCGACGATGCGACCCTTCTCCAGGACGAGGATCCGGTCGGCATTTCGGATAGTCGAGAGGCGATGGGCGATGACGAAGGTGGTACGGTTCTTCATCAATACCTCCAGCGCCTTTTGGACCATCTGCTCCGATTCCGTGTCGAGCGCGGAGGTGGCTTCATCGAGGATCAGGATGCGGGGATTTTTGAGCAAGGCTCTGGCGATCGCAATCCGTTGGCGCTGACCGGCCGAGAGCTTAACGCCTCGTTCACCGACCTCGGTTTCATACCCCTGCGGTAGCTCTTCAATGAAACCGTGCGCATAGGCGGCTTTTGCTGCGCCGACCACTTCCTCGCGATCAGCATCCGGTTTGCCGTAGGCGATGTTATCGGCAATGGTACCGCCAAACAGGAAGGTTTCCTGAGGCACCAGTCCCAGTTGGCTGCGAAGGCTCTGCAAGGTGACATCCATGATCGGATGCCCGTCAATTTCAATCCGGCCGGAGTCGGGGTCGAAGAACCGTGGGATCAGGTTGACCATCGTGGTCTTACCCACGCCGCTGGGGCCAACCAATGCGATCACCTCAGAGGGCTCGACGTCGAGATTGATGTCCCGGAGCACGAGTTCATTCTCGTCGTAGCCGAAGCTGACGTTTTGGAATGTAACCTTACCCTTGATTGGCGGCATTTCTTCCGCGTCTTCCGACTGCTCAGGTTCGAAGGGCATTTCCATAATCTCAAAAATCCGAGAGGCGGCGCCGATAGCCTCGCGGATCTGGCTGTAGATCCCGGCGAACTCACCCAGCGGAGAGGCGACCATGAACATATAGAAGATGAAGGCCACCAGTTCGCCTGGAGTGAGGGTTTTATTGAGCACGAATTGCCCGCCTATCCACATGATGGCCGTGACGGCGGCAAACCCCAGCAGGCTCACCAGGGGAATGAAAGCCGCCCGCATCCGGGTGCGATCCATGGTGATATCGAAGGTTTTCTCGATCCGGTCTTTGAAGCGACGTTGTTCGTAGCGCTCCTGGGTGAAGGATTTAACGATCCGGATGCCCGAGATGGATTCCTCCAGGGCCGAGATGGCGTTTGCCAATCTATCCTGCACCTGGGTGGAAAGTTGTTCGACCCTACGCCCAAAGAAAACAGCCAGGATCACAATGGGGGGGATGATCGCGAAGATCAACAGGGTAAGCTGCCAGTTCATCAGCGCCATCAGGGTGATCCCACCGATAATGGTGACCAGTTGGCGCAGGAGCGCGAGGGGTGTCTCTGTCAGAACCCCTTGCAGAGTTGTGACGTCGTTGGTCACGCGGGACACGATTTCACCCACCCGGCTTTCTTTAAAGAAACGGAGCGGGAGATAAAGTAAATGCTGCTGGATGGAAAGCCGCAGATCGGCGATCACCCTTTGGCCGAGGAAGAGCAGCAAATAATTCTGTCCATAGCCAATGGCGGCCTGGAAGATGAACGACCCGATCAGGATCAGGGTCATCCGGTTTAATTCCTGTTTGGAATAGGTCACGAAGATGGAGTCAACCAGGTAGCGGGCGGCGTATGGCAGACCCAGGCTGATCAGGCTCCAGAGGGTGAGCATGATGGCTGCCAGGGCCATCTGTTTCCAATAGGGACGAACGTATTTATAGAGTTTGCTTAATTTTTTCATAGTTTCCTTCTTAATTTTATAATAACATGGATAAGAAAATCGCAAAGTGACCACGCCAAAGGTATGTTTAAAGAGCATGTGTCGGTTGGTATATGTTAATTAGCGGAATAGGAATGGATTCAATGGCAGAGATTCGGGTTGCTTCATCGGCTGAGGCGTTTATTAACGAAGCGGCACGCCACTTCGTCACGGCTGCGGACCAGTGTATTGCGGGCGGTGGACGGTTTGCAGTCTCGCTTTCCGGGGGTGGCACGCCCAGGCCGATCTATGCCGCGCTGGCTGATGCACCCTATCGGGATCAGATTGACTGGAAGAAGGTGGATTTGTTTTGGGGGGATGAACGCCATGTGCCGCCAACCGATCCGGATTCCAATTACCGGATGGTTAAGGAAGTACTGCTGGATCGTGTGCCGATCCCCGAAAAGAATGTCTATCGGGTACCGGCCGAAATGGAGGTGCGGATGGCGGCGTTCAGTTATGAAGAAACGCTGCGGAATTATTTTAGGGGAGAATGGCCGGTCTTCGATTTAGTGTATTTGGGCATGGGGGCGGATGGGCACACGGCCTCGCTTTTTCCGCATTCTGCCGGTTTGAATGAGGAGCAGCGCTGGTTCATCGCCAATTATGCACCGGGGCGGGAGACCTGGCGGCTGACGCTCTCCAAACACGCGATCAACGCTGCCCGCCAGATCCTTGTGCTGGTCAGCGGCGCCGGCAAGGCAACAAGGCTGCAGGCAGTGTTGACCGGCCCGCAGCAGCCCGAGGCGATGCCGATCCAGTTGATTCACCCTGTGAATGGCGAGATACGCTGGCTGGTGGATGAGGCCGCAGCCCGACTGCTCCCACCAGAGAGGCTGTCCTAGTTTCTTAATCCATTTTGATTATTCCGGGTTCACTGTAGAAGTTTAGGAAACACGCTTCGCCCAACGGGTTCAATTCGGTCAAATAATCCGAAATACCGGGCGGGTTCGAGCCGAAGCCCCAGGTATAAGCGATGATCCCCCCTTCCCGCAGAGCCTGGGTAACGACGCCGTCCTCCAGATAGGCGTTCGCGTCCAGGCTGAGATGCTGGCAGAGTTTACCGGTCATAAAAAAGAAGTATTCACAATTGTTGGTCAGGAAGTGGGTGTCCGGCAGCTCGGCCATCAGAGCGTTGAGTTCAGCACCGCATTCTGTCTTGCGGTCGGTATAGTGCAGGGCATAGTCGGCGGGGGATTCGATGGTGTCGATGGCGTCCGGATAATAGAGGCTGATCCCGACCAGCAGGAAGAATAAGATCATCAGTTTGGGGAAAAGTAATCGCAGCTGCCAATAGGCGCTGAGGACTTTCCCCAGGAGGATCCAAAGGATCATCATCACGGGGATCATGTAACGGTTGAGCCCTGAGACCGTCTGGATGGGGGTGAACAGGACGGTGTTCAGCACAATCACGGCGAGGTAAACAGGAATGCTGATGAACAGCAGGGTGATGATCGGGTCATAGCCGCGCGCGGTGGCAAGCTTTTTCCGGAAGATCAGCCAAAACAAAACCAGCAGTAGAATGACGCCCAGCGTGACGAAAAGGGCGTTGAACCGTTGGTATTCGAGGTTGAAGTAAGTTTTCCATTTAAACCAGCTGGTCATCTCTCTGCCGATGGTTTCCCAATAATCCGCTTTGAAGGTCGCCATTGTCAGCCCGCGGGATTCGGAGACCCGACCCGCCACCAGGCTGTTGCGGATGAAAAACGCGGCGGGTTGGATCAGCGCTGCCACGGCCAGCAGCACTGCATCACGGAGGCGGCGGCCAAACCTGCCGTCCTGATAGATTAGGATCCCCAATGCGAAAACCGGCACAAATGCGATCCCGGCCAGACGGGCGTTTACCATTATCCCTGCAACGAGGCCAACCAAAAGCGCTTTCCATAATGAAGGTTTGCGGATTTGCCAATAGGTGAGCAGAAAACAAGCCAGCAGTATGACCAGGAACAACGGCTCGCTCATAATCCAGGTATAGATGTAAAGGATGGGTTCGGAGAGCGCCAGGAAAGACGCGGTCCAGATCGCCGGCATGGCTTTGCCGGTCGCTTTGAAGACGATCAGTCCGCTCAGCAAGATGGTAAGGATCAGCAGCGCAGTATTTTGGTAACGCGCAAAGGTTTCAATCCCGATGTTGAACCACGCTCCCGGCAGCAGGCTGATGGAATAGACCGGCGGGAAACCGGTCATCACCACAGGGTCGCCTTCGGCGATCTGGCGGACGTAACCATCGCCGGCAGCGATGTGCCGGGTCCCCTCGATGTAGTGCACCGAGTCGCCCGAGATGCCCATCCCGGTGGTGGTGAGCTGCAGTTGGGCGCCAGCAGCTGCCAGCGCAATCAACCCTACAAAAATCCAAAACGTCCAGCGACTCTCGTTGAGGCGCCGCAGGAAATTTATTACGTCATCGTAGGCTTTTTTGGCTTGCAGGGAACACGCCAATTCCAATTGGAAAACTTGCGAGGCGATGTCGACCTGGCGAACGGCCAGCATTCCCATGGCTGGGAGGAAGAAGAGCAGGAACCATCCGGGGATGAAATCCGGAAAGCCGACGTTGATCAGGACCATCGCCAAACCGAGTGCGATCAGGGCATCGAGCCAGGCCTTGAGCCAGGTTCGGTTGAGTGAGGGTTTGAGCGTTTTTTGTATGAGTCCGAGAATAACCCAAAGCGCCATCAACAAAAGGGAGGCCAGGGTAAGGAAATCGGCCACGGGCAGGAGCGCTCCCAGTATCGACCAGAACAGGTCGGGATTACCCCAGGTGTAGCCCGGAAGGGATAAATGGGTCCGTCCGGTCTCCAGGTCGGTTTGGGTGACCCAGCCATCGGACCGAACGGATCGGTCGTTTTGAACTGCGCCGGGATCGATCTGGCGGACGTCGCCGTCCCAGGTGATGTTCGCGGGACCGGAATCAGGCGTGAAGGAGAGCGTAAGCCCGCCGGTCTGCCCCCGCTGGTAATTGAGCGTGCTGCCGGGCGTGAGGCGGAAACCGTAGGCATCGAAATACGTCACGCCTTCGCCGGGTTCGAACTCGTCACGAGGGACGAGGTTGTCATCCGGGGAGTAGACGGCTGCCAATTTGACCTCGGCGTCCTGGGCCGTGATCTTGAGGGTGTGGGTGGTGCGGAAGGGAACAGAGTGATAGGGCGCGAGTAGAAACACCAGTGCTGTCAGGATGATCGCGGCCAGCGGCAGCCACCGTTTTAGGCTGCCCTTTGCCGGCCAGGCGCGGTAAGCCTTGATAGCCAGCGCTGCCAGGATGGCAAAATTCAGCCCAAGGCCGCCCAGGACGATCACCTTGAGCCCTAGGGGCACAATGAACAGCAGGTTAATACGTGTGGAGAAGCTGTAGGCCCACAATGCACCGAGGAAGATGGCGAGAATGATGAAGAAATATTTGTTTTGTTTTTTCATAGGTTATCGCTTCCGGTCAATCTGAGATTTTTTTATTATATCTTAGCAGGGAATTTCTCGTAATGATTTTTATGGACCCAGGCTGACCAGGCAGGTGGGGCCGCTCCTACTGAACATTTCATTATCGCCCTTGGCTTGGTGCGAGGCGTGCCTCGTCTTTATATGAGAAGTGTGAGTTAATATAGTGCAGTTCATTGTAAAGTGCAATTATTTTAAACAATCTGGAAGAAATCAGGACACCAGAATGAGAGATTGAAAAAACGAGAAAATCCATTTATTAACCGCTATTTCCTACCTCGTGGCACGGGTTTCCGCAGTGGTCGGAATCGGTTGAAATCGGGTAAAAAACATGACATTTTTCAAGGTTGAACGTATTTATTCTCCATTCACCAATCTCAATTTCCTATCTTGTCCTAAGATTAGAATGCCTTGACTGTGTTAATTCGGGCGGTTATTATTCAAGCATGTATCTACGAGGCAGTAAATGGTCGATGAACAAGCGCCGGCGGCGGTCCAACCCCTGGTTGATCGCATTTCTGCTGCTTGGGATTGGCTTTTTCGTTTATTTGAATATCTACGTGATTCCAACCGTCCCGGCGCCCTTCGTCCCGACGCCCACCGCTACGCGTGATCCTAAATCCTTCGCACAGGAGGCGGATTCATACATGGCGGAGGGACAGATCAGCCTGGCGATGGAATCCTACACCCAGGCGATCAAGGCGGACCCCCAGGATGTGAGCAATTATCTCAACCTGGCGAGGTTGCAGCTCTATCGTGGTGAATATGAAGCCGCCCGGGTCAACGCTGAGAATGCGCTCCTGCTGGATAAAACCCGCCCGCAGGCATTCACCTTGCTTGCCTGGTCGAAGGCCTTCATGGGCGAGTATCTGGAGGCAGAGGCCGATCTCTCGGCCGCCTTGGATTTAGATCCAAATAATGCTTTTGCCCATGCGATCTACGCTTTTACCATGGCAATGCGCGTGGCGGATGACGTCGCCGAACTCGATACACTCGACGTGGCGATAGACGAGTCCAATCGGGCGATTAACCTGGACCCGAATTTGATGGAGGCGCATTGGGCGCGGGGCTATGTGCTTGAGATCACGGCGAACTACGAAGAAGCGATCGAGGAGTTGGAGGCGGCGATCGCACTCAACGACAACATCGCAGAATTGCACCTGGCGCTGGGCCGCAACCTATTGGCTGTTGAGGAATATGACCAGGCCGTGTATGAGTTTTCAAATTCTTATCGACTTAATCCAACCGATCCGGATCCTTATTGGTACATCTCCCGGGTTTACGGCTTGGTAGGCGAACGCTCTAAAGCCGTCCAATTTGCTGAAGATGCCGTGAGTGTGGCGCCTACAGATCCCTTCATGTATGGCAACCTCGGCACCATGTATTATCGGGACCTGCAATATAACCAGGCGATCGAAGCACTGGAACTGGCTGTTCGGGGCGGTACGACGGCAGAAGGGGATGTCGTAGAAGGCTTGCCCCTGGACTATTCCATGACGATCACGGGTTTTTACAGCCGTTATGGCCTCGCATTGGCACGGGTCAATCGTTGCAACGACGCCGTCCAGGTGGCTCAGGCCATGCTCCAAACTGTGCCGGATGATGAGACATCGGTCTTTAATGCGAACGAGATGATTCGCATCTGTCAGGAAAATCAGGAAAGCCCACCCACAGCGACGCCCACGCCGGAAGAAGGGGCCACTGAAGCCGAACCCACTCAGACGCCCACCCCAACGGATGAAATGGGAGGCTGAGCCTGGACGCCAAAGGTTAAGCCTGAATACCATTGGCTGCGCCTGAAACAACAGACTAAGCGCTTACGCTGTGTCCTTCATGGTAAAGCGGGTTGATATGTATCTACATGGAAAAGAACCCACATTTCGAAATACGAAGAAACACGCCAACATCTACCGTGTGCTGGTATTGTTGGTGCTGATTGTGTTTTTTATGTCCGTCATCACCGGGATCGTCAATGGTGAAGTGCAGCCATTATTTATGCCGACGCCGACCCCCACCCGCACCACCCATTCTTTCGTGGTGGAAGGACAGACCCATTTCGCAGCCGGTAACCTGGACGCTGCGATTGAATCCTTCCGGAAAGCCACGGAGCTGGACCCCGAGGACCCGGAACTGTATATTGACCTGGCCCGCATCCAGACCTATTCCTCCAGTTTGCTGACCACAGACGCCGAGCGTTCACAGCGTTTGGGAGAAGCCCTTGATTCGATCAATAAAGCCAAGGAGCTCGACCCCGAAAGCAGCCAGGTGTTGGGGATGCGCGCCTTCGTGCTGGACTGGAATGCCAACCCCTTGTTGGTCGATGAGGACACCGCGGAGAGACTGTTGAATGAAGCTGAGACGGAAGCTGTGCTGGCGCTGCAGTATGACAACACCAATACGCTGGCGCTGGCGTATTATGCGGAGATCCTGGTCGATCAGGCCCGGTTTGTCCAGGCCCAGCAATACATCCAGCAGGCGGTTGAAAGAGACCCAACCTTAATGGACGTGCACCGGATCATGGGCTACACCTATGAAACATTGGGTGAATATAACCTCGCGATCCAGGAATATAAAAAAGCGGTCGAGATCATGCCGAACCTGACTTTCATTTATCTTTCGATCGGCAGAATCTACCGGCACCTGAGGCTATATGATCAGGCGCTGGATTATTTCTCTACTGCCGTCAACCTTAATGAGCAGTTGGGGATCCAAGACCCCATCCCGTATCTGGCAATTGCCAACACCTATGCTCAGGACGGTGAATTTTTCATCGCCGCGTTGAACGTGCAGCAAGCGCTCACCTTCACACCCGCTAATCCCGATGTTTATGGCCAACTAGGCGTGGTGTATCACAAGTCCAGGAACTATGAGGGGGCGATCCCCGCCTTGGAGTGCGCGTTGGATGGCTGCGATGCGGAGCAGAGCTGTGAAGTGCGCCAGTGTGACCCGGAAGTGGACCCGATGGTCTCGGTTGAAGGGCTGCCACTCACAGGCAGTACTGTGGTGTATTATTTCACTTATGGGTCCGTGCTCTCGGGCCTGCACCGCGAAGGGGATGATAAGTGCATCCGGGCCATGGATGTGTTTGACCAGCTCCGGGCGGCTTACCCGGAAGACGAAACGATCATGAGCATTGTCCGGGCGGGTGAGGAAATCTGCACCTATGTTGAGCCCACGTCCACGCCAGAAGGCACGCAGGAAGCGACGTCGGAAGGAACACTGGAACCGACCATGGCGCTGACTCCCACCCCTGAATTGACGCCCACGCCGACCCTGGAAGAGATGCCCTGAAACCAGTGGGGAAAAGTATAAAAAATTTGTAAGAATCAGTTCATAATCCCTTGACGTGATTTTGGAAGACAGGTAAGATTGACCATGTTAGCACTCTCATGTTAAGAGTGCTAACATGGTGAAAAACTAAACCAGAAATCACTAAATCATATGGAGGAACGAATGGCAATCTCAATTAAACCTTTGGGTAACCGGCTTGTGGTTGAACCCATTGCGGAAGAGGAAATTACTGCTGGAGGCATCGTGCTTCCTGAAACAGCCAAAGAGAAACCCCAGAAGGGCACCGTCCTGGCTGTGGGCCCCGGCGAGCGCAACGAAAAAGGCGACCACATGGAACTGGAAGTTGAAGAAGGCGATACGGTCCTGTTTGCGAAATACTCGGGGACAGAGATCAAGTACGATGGCAAGAAATTATTGATTATGCGGGAAAGCGATATTCTCGCCAAGTTGAACGATTAATTAATTGGAATCCAAGGAGTAATTGAACATGGCTAAACAACTCAAATTTTCTGAAGAAGCCCGACGAGCATTGAAGAGTGGTATTGATGTCGTCGTGAAATCCGTTGCAACCACCCTCGGCCCGAAAGGCCGCAACGTTGCATTGGATCGCAAATTTGGTTCCCCCACCATCACCCATGATGGTGTGACGGTTGCAAAAGAAATTGAACTGGAAGACCCCTTTGAGAACATGGGCGCCCAGTTATTGAAGGAAGCTGCAACCAAGACCAATGACATCGCTGGTGACGGCACCACCACCTCAACCGTTTTGGCGCATGCGATTGTAACTGAAGGTCTCAAGAACCTGGCCGCTGGCGCCAACCCCATGCTGCTTAAACGCGGTATTGAAGCGGCTGCCAAAGCTGTTTCCGATGAGATTGTCGGACAGGCGATTGACATCACCACCAAGGAAGAAATCGCCAGTGTGGCTACTATCTCGGCGCAGGACAGCGAAATTGGTGAACTGATCGCTGAAGTGATGGACAAAGTCGGCAAAGACGGCGTGATTACCGTGGAAGAATCCCGCGGCCTCGAATTCGAAACCGAGTACGTTGAAGGTATGCAATTCGACCGTGGTTACATCTCCCCCTATTTCGTCACCGACTCAGAGCACATGCAGGCTGAGATTGAGGAACCCTATATCCTCGTTCACGACAAGAAAATCTCCGCTGCCAGCGACATCGTTCCTCTGCTGGAAAAACTGGTGCAGGTCGGCAAACGCGAACTGTTGATCATCGCCGAAGATATCGACGGCGAAGCGCTGGCGACTCTCGTGCTCAACAAACTGCGCGGTATGCTCAACGTGTTGGCTGTCAAAGCCCCCGGCTTTGGCGACCGCCGCAAAGCGATGCTGCAGGATATCGCTATCCTCACCGGCGCAACTGTGATCTCCGAAGAGACCGGCCGCAAGCTGGAAACCGTGACCATCGAGGACCTCGGCACGGCCGAGAAGGTTGTGAGTGACAAAGACGATACCACCATCGTCGGCGGCACAGGCGAGTCCAGTGACATCAAAGGCCGCATTGAGCAGATCCGGATGGAAATTGAAAACACAACCAGCGACTATGACCGTGAGAAATTGCAAGAACGTCTTGCCAAGCTCTCCGGCGGTGTGGCGATCATCCGTGTGGGTGCTGCGACCGAGACCGAACTCAAAGAAAAGAAACACCGCGTGGAAGACGCGCTTTCGGCAACCCGTGCTGCGGTTGAAGAAGGTATCGTCCCCGGCGGCGGCGTTGCGCTGATCAATGCAATGAGTACCCTCGATGGTTTGGACATGGAAAATGTTGATGCTCAAATCGGCGTCAAGATCGTTCACAACGCCCTCGAGATCCCGATGCGCAAGATCGCTGAGAACGCCGGCCAGGATGGCTCAGTTGTGGTTGAAAACGTCCGCCAGAAACAGGCCAAGGAAGATAATAAAAAAATTGGCTACAATGTCCTGTCTGAAGAATATATCGACATGGTCGAAGGCGGTGTGATTGACCCCGCCAAGGTGACCCGCGGTGCTTTGGAAAATGCAGCTTCAATTGCTGCCATGATCCTGACCACCGAAGCCCTGATCACGGACATTCCTGAGAAGGAACCCGCGATGCCCGGTGGCGGCGCCCCCGGCGGCATGGGCGGTATGGGCGGCATGGGCGGTTTCTAAGCCCCAGGTTAAATTGATGAACGAAAGGCTGTTCCGCAAGGAGCAGCCTTTTTTAAATCTACGGGGATATTATAAATCCTCGCAGTTTGTTATGATGAATTACCTTTCTATGCTGAAGGTTTAGTTTGAAGGTTAAGTAGGGGCCCTCTGAATTTCATTATTGAGACTTCAGGTAGGTAAATATAAAATCCTTCTTCCGGATCGCGGACTTCAGTCCGCATATTGTGTTCTCACTTGAAACAGGATGATCCAACTAACATTAGTCAGTTTGAGCGGTGCGATATATTTCGCACCCACGTCTAAGAGGAAGACAAGCAGTCCGCACGCCAGTAGGAAATTCTTGTTTTGTTGCATTCTATAATCGAATGCAATTTGTTCAAGCCTATTGACTATCCTCCTGTCGTCCTGGCTGTCGCTGGTATAATGGAGGGCATGTCAACGACCAATAAGAAACATCGAACCATCATTTTGGGGCTGGTTTTATTCTTAAGTTCTCTAACAGCCTGTTCACAAATCTCTACGCCGACCGCAGAAGGGGTTGTCACTCCCTCGGCGACGGCGACACCGTCCGAACCCACGCCGACCCCCGTGCCCGCAGTTGCCATCGTCAACGGCGAGCGGCTGCCGCTTGCCTGGTACCAGGGCGAGCTGGAGCGTTATCTCATAGCACAGGAAAACCTGGGGGCGCCGGTGGAAGATCAGGCCGCTGCCGGCGAGATCGTGCTGAATGATCTGATTGATCAGATGCTGCTGGCCCAGGCTGCGCAGCAAACGGGGACCGTGATTAGTGATGCCGACGTGCAAGCCCGACTGGATGCCCTGGCTGTCGAAGTCGACCTCGGCGCCTGGATGGCACAGTGGGGCTACACGGATGCTGATCTGTTTGAAATGCTGCGGTTCCAATTGCTCGCTGCCGACCAACGTGACCGTCTTGCTGCGACGATCCCCGAGGTGATGGAGCAGGCCGAAATCCAGCAGGTCTTCGCTTATACCGCAGAGGGCGCCCAAAACGCCAAGGTCAGCCTGGATTCCGGGACGCCCTTTGACGAGGAGGCGTTCCTTTATGACCCGGTCGCCGGGGGCTATTTGGGCTGGGTGCCGCGGGGTTATTTGCTGATCCCGGCCGTGGAAGAGGCTGCTTTTTCCCTGCCCGTTGGCAGCACCTCAGATATTATCGAATCAGATATTGGTTTCCATATTGTCCTGGTGCTGGATCGGGGAGAACATCCCCTGAGCAGTGATGCCCGGCTGATATTACAGCGTCAGGCAGTCCAAAGCTGGCTCGAAGGTCAGCGAACGAACAGCGCCATCGAAATCCTGGACCATTAATATGTCATCACGACCGCCATCACGCAAACCCAACAACCGCTATTCGTCGGGGAAACCGCTGTCGAGCATGGCGACGCCGC
Organism: Chloroflexota bacterium; assembly: GCA_034189815.1. Taxonomy (GTDB): domain Bacteria; phylum Chloroflexota; class Anaerolineae; order Anaerolineales; family Anaerolineaceae; genus Brevifilum. The sequence goes on along the minus strand of JAXHUD010000003.1, from coordinate 1,124 downwards.
GCCGGCCAGAACCGCCTAAGAAGATGGGCCTCGGCGGTTTTATTTTTCTTCTGCTCATATTGGGCGGCCTGACCTGGCTGTTGATGTTGATCTTTGGTTGGGGGCCTTATCAGGTTGCGGTCAGCCAGGCAACCGGTGAACCCACAGCGACGGCGCCGGTGATTGTCTCCGCCAGCGAGGAAGTGAGTGAGACCGTCCAGCCTACGAATACGGACGAACCCACGTTGATGCCCACAATCACCCCAACGCCCACGCTGGAGCCGATGCCTTTCACCCTGGAAGGCGAACCGGAAACGCTCACGAGTGACCTGCTGCGCCCCGGGTTAGGCTGTGACGTGTTGATCATCGCCGGGCAAGTGAAAGACCTGAAAGATGACCCGATTAAGAACCTGACTTTGCACCTGTTTGGAGAATTGGGTGGTTTTGAGATTGATCTTTACCGGATCGCTGGTTCGGAACCAACATATGGTGAATCGGGCTACGAGTTCCTGCTGGAAGGCCTGGTTGTGGAGAGTGAGGACACGCTCTATATTCAACTGGTAGATACCAACGATATCCCCTTTTCACGGCCATATGCCGTGCAGACCTTTGCGGAGTGCCAAAAGAATTTGATCCTGATCAATTTCAAACAGGTCCGATAGGTTTACGGGGCGGAATAATCCTATGAAATTAAGACCCTCATCCGGGGTCTTTTTTTATTAACCTCGAATTCTATGCTGTGATATTAACGTTGCGGTTTTATGGAACTCTTGACGGTTTTAATAGACGATGGCAAATTTATGTTGATACATATCAAGATAAATGATTGGATATAGAAATCGAACAGAGCTCTCAGACATTGCTTTCATTCTTCAAAGCCCTGGCAGATGCCAACCGATTGAAGCTGGTTGGCCTGCTGGCGCAAATGCAATCGAGTGTGGAGGAATTGGCGACGGTATTGGACATCAACCCATCAACCCTGTCCCATCACCTCTCAAAGCTGGGGGAGATCGGGCTGGTGGCAGCCCGGGCGGATGGGTATTACAATGTCTATCATCTGGAGACGGATAGGCTGGAGGAGATAGCTCAGAGCTTGCTGGCGACGAATTCGCTGCCGGAGGTAGCGAAGGATCTCGATCGAAAAG
>JAXHUD010000029.1:13206-19576 GCA_034189815.1 Chloroflexota bacterium | reverse complement strand
AACTACAAGGAGACTTATGGCAAAAGTAGATCCCCGAATTGAAGCGCTTCGCCAGAAGCGGGCCCGCGCGCAAGAAGGCGGCGGGCAGAAACGCATCGATCGACAGCATGCCAAGGGTAAATTAACAGCCCGAGAGCGACTGGATATTTTACTTGATGCGGACAGTTTTATTGAACTGGAACCTTTCACTGTCCAGCAGAGCGATCCGGACGGCATGCCCTACCTGGGGGATGGCGTGGTGACCGGGACCGGGACGGTGGATGGGCGGACGGTTTACGTCTATGCCCAGGATTTCACCGTGCAGGGCGGCGCGCTGGGCGAAATGCACAGCCGCAAGATCTGCCGGGTGATGGACCTGGCGGCCGCGAACGGCAGCCCGATCATCGGTCTGATTGATTCGGGCGGCGCCCGGATTCAGGAAGGGGTGAAGAGCCTGGGCGGCTATGCTGAGATCTTCAAGCGCAACGCCCAATATTCGGGCGTGGTCCCACAGATTAGCCTGATCCTTGGGCCATGCGCAGGCGGGGCGTCCTATTCACCGGCGATGACCGACATGATCATCATGGTGGATAAACAATCCTTCATGTTCCTGACCGGCCCGCAGGTCATCAAGACCGTCACCGGTGAGGAAACGGATTTTGAGACACTCGGCGGCGCGCAAGTGCACCTGAACCAGAGCGGTACCGCTCACCTGGTGGCTCAGGATGAGGAGGCCGCGCTGCAGTTGGCCCGATACGTGATCGGTTATCTGCCGTCGAATAATATTGAAAACGCACCTGTGGGGACGAGAGGCGATGATCCCAACCGGACATCTGAAATATTAAACAGCCTCGTGCCGATGGACCCCGGCGAACCTTACAGTATGCACACCGTGATCGATACGGTTGTCGACCAGGGGAGCTTCCTGGAACTGCAAAGCGGATATGCTCGGAACGCGATTGTGGGTTTCGCCCGATTGGACGGAACGTCGGTAGGGATTGTGGCGCAGGAGCCGAACGTAATGGCCGGGGTGGTGGATATCAACGCAGCTGACAAGATTGCCCGCTTCGTGCGCTTTTGCGACGCCTTCAACCTGCCGCTGATCACCTTCATCGATTCGCCCGGGTTCTTGCCCGGTGTGAGCCAGGAACACGGGGGCATCATTCGGCACGGCGCCAAGGTGCTCTATGCCTATTCAGAAGCGAACGTTCCGAAGATCAGCGTTGTCACCCGCAAGGCTTACGGCGGTGCATATGTCGTGATGAGCAGCAAGTACCTCGGGACGGACTTTTACTTCGCCTGGCCCAGCGCCGAGATCGCCGTGATGGGCCCGGGCGGCGCAACCAATATCCTCTATCGGAAAGAACTGGTCGATGCGGAGGATCCCGAAGCGGAGCGCCAGCGGCTGGAGGCTGAATATCGCAAACGGTATCTCACACCCTATGCCGCTGCCAGCGCTGGATATGTGGATGATGTGATCGAACCTGCCGAGACTCGCCCGATAGTGATCAAAGCGCTGCGAGCGATCCGGAATAAATCCGAGTCACATCCCGCCCGCAAGCACGGCAACATGCCGGTCTGAGAGGGATACCAATGACTGAGATGCAGCAAGGATTATTGATCGCCGGAATCGGGATGGGCCTGGTGTTTATCGTCATCATTTTCCTTTGGGGATTGATGGCGCTGATGATGCGGCTGACCTCGGGGAAACAGGCTGACGACGAAGCAGTTTTGCCTGAGGCGACGGATGCGCCGTTGCTGCTGGAATTGGAAGTTGTCGAAGAACAGCGCAAAGCCGCAGCGGCTGCTGTAGCAGTCGCTAGCGCATTGGCTCAAACCAAGCGCCGGCTTGCGAGTGTTGCCAGCCCGTCCGCCGGGGAAGCAGCTGGGGGGATGACCCCCTGGCTGGTCGCCCACCGTACCCGCCAGATCGAGCAGAAGAATTCGCGAGGTTAAACCCATGAAGATGAGAGTTGAGATTGACGGCCAGGTTTTTGAGGTCGATATTCAAGATTTGAACGCCCGCCCGGTGATTGCTCAGGTGGACGGTGAGCGGTTTGAAGTCTGGCCGGAAGAAGCAGCGCCAGCCGCGCCCAAGCCGGCGGCTTCCCCAATCATGGCTGCTCCAGAACCCGTGACGACGAGCGCAGCACCCGAGGCTGCACCTGCGGCTAAGGTCATGCCCGCACCTTTGCCCGGTGTGATCGTTGCGATTGCCGTCAAGCCAGGGGACAAGGTGAGCACTGGACAGGAGCTTTGCACTTTGGAAGCGATGAAGATGAAGAACGCGATCCGGAGTGGGCGCGATGGCGTGATTGCGACCGTCGAGGTGGACGTCGGCCAACAGGTGAACCACGGCCAGGTCCTGATGACCTTCAGCGACTGAAGGAGCTGACGCATGGATTTTACATTCCTTATTGAAGAGATCACGCGGGGTTTCACCAATTTCACCTGGGGCAATGCTTTGATGATTGCCGTGGGGCTGGTGCTGATTGCATTAGCGGTGATCAAAGAGTATGAACCGGTGCTGCTATTGCCAATCGGCTTTGGCTGCATCATGGCGAATATTGGGATGTCCACGGACGTGGGCTTTATGAAGGTGATCTATGATGCGGGGATTGCGACGGAATTATTCCCGCTGTTGATCTTTGTGGGTGTGGGAGCGATGATCGACTTCAGCCCGCTGTTGGCGCAGCCGCAGATGGTGCTGCTGGGCGCGGCGGGACAGTTTGGCATTTACGGCACGCTGCTGCTGGCGCTGCTGTTGGGTTTCCCGCTTAATCAGGCGGCATCGATCGGCGTGATCGGCGCGATTGACGGACCGACGGCGATCTTTGTGGGCAGTAAGCTGGCGCCGGAATTGCTGGCGCCGATTGCGGTGGCGGCTTATTCCTATATGAGCCTGATCCCGATTATCCAACCCCCGATTATGCGGCTCTTGACCACGCGCAAGGAACGCCTGATCCGGATGGAATACGCGCCTCGACCGGTCTCCCGGCTGACGTTGGTGATTTTCCCGATTTTTGTGACTTTGGTGGTGAGCCTGGTAGCGTCGGACGCTGCACCGTTGATTGCCTCGCTGATGTTGGGCAACCTTCTGCGGGAGAGCCTGGTGGTGGATCGGTTGAGCAAAGCTGCACAGAATGAGATCATCAATATTGCGACATTGTTCCTTGGACTGGCGATAGGCGCGACGATGAAGGCGGAATCTTTCATCAATTTGCAGACCCTGATGATTATGGGGTTGGGCTTGATCGCTTTCGTAATGGACACCGTGGCGGGACTGCTCTTCGGGAAGTTGATGTCCATCCTGACCGGCGGCAAGGTTAATCCGTTGATTGGGGCTTGCGGCATCAGCGCCTTCCCGATGGCGGGACGGCTTTCGGCCAAGATGGCGCAGGATGAAGATTATGAGAATTTCATCTTGATGCACGCCATGGGCGCGAACACAGCTGGCCAGTTGGGCAGCGTGATCGCTGGTGGGTTGTTGTTGGCCTTGGTGAATGGGATGATGTAGCGGTAGGAATGGCATAGTTGTGGTTTGATACGAGGCTGTCCGTTTGGGCAGTCTCGTTTGGTTTATGGGGTAGTTTGAAACGAGTCAGGGGTGAGATTAAGTGAGTCACGTGCGCTGCGCGGCGCGTAACCGATGGTTGGGTTGGAGGCTTGATGGGTGAGGGAGTGTGCCAAGCCGGGCAGCCATAGAGGGCTGCCCCTACCGACGGTCTTAGGATTTTGTTTGTGATTGATGTTCGATAAGTTATTAGAACCGTAGAGTGCGGTCTGGGCTTGAGCGCGCCATTAATTTCGTGTAGAAGGTTGGTGCGGTCAACACCAGCGTGCGCTCAACGGTGTATTCTGGGATGGAAGTCGTAGTGTTGTGGTATAGGTGGTCGGGAAAGAATCAAAGAGGCCACGTCCCGCGCACCGGAGGTGACCTCTACATTTTTAGTAATTTTAATTAACAGGTTGAGGTTGGTGGGAAATTTCCATTTTGTGGGGATTAGTCCTTTTTACGCAGTTCTTTGGGTTTCCAGAAGCCAATCAGGTCCCCCATGGTGTCCAGAGAGATGTCTTTCCAGTCATCCAATACCAACACGAGGTAGCCAAGGCCGCCGGTGGGGACGGCTTCGATTTCACCGTCGATGATTTGCAAGTAGGCTTCCAGGCCGGGGTTGTGGGCGACAATCATCACTTTGTCGAGTTTGTTATCCACATTCTTCAGCGCTGTGACGAAATCCTGCGGTTCACCCATATAAAGCTCGTCGGAGTAGGCCACCTTGCCATCGTAATCCAGAGCGTCTGTTAGGATTTTAGCGGTTTCTCTGGCGCGGACAGCCGATGAGCAGAGGATCAGCTCGGGGGTCAGGTCTTTCTTCTTAATGACCTTTGAAATGAGCTTGGCGTCTTTCTTCCCACGTTTCTTCAGCGGGCGTTCGTGGTCCGAAAGGGTTTCATCCTTCCAGCTGGATTTGGCGTGGCGCATCAGTAAAAGAGTTTTCATTCACTACTCCTTCGGATTTTCAGTCATTCGTCCGAAATCATCATATCATAATATGTTTGATCTGAAGCATCTGGATAAGCTTGTTGACCTGTTCTTAACCTTTTTGGGCCGGGCCTTTTGAGCTGCATACCAAGCCCAATTATACCCGCAGCCTATTCGGGTGAGGACGGAAAAGGCTCTACAGCCGTGAAGTTGGAGATTTATTATTTCATTGTATCTGTTGGCGATTTATGGCTCAGGCGTTATAATGTGTGAAGCCGGAAATCGGTGGGTTATTTAATGAACAAGGATACTGATTAAACGATGCGATCGGATTTTTGCTCCGCGGATTCATTTCGACAGAACCTGGTCGGGCGGTCAGATGGAAGCCCGGCTGTGAATGCATTTCTGAGGAGGGTCTGAGTTATGCGCCGCCAACAAAATCTCTCATTTATTGCGCTGATCGTAACGTTGATGAGCTGCGCATTTCTCTTTTCTCAGCAAACGAAAACCGACCCACAGGCGACCCAGATGGAAGAGGACCTTAATACCGGCGCGCCCAAAGTGGAAACCTTGGCCGATGTGCCGGATTGCTCCGTTGAGCCGGACGAGCAGTCGACATTGGTTTGTTTTTCCCGCGCTGCCGAGGTATCCACACGGCTGGTGGATGCCCGGGTGGACGAGATCCTGAGCTTCGAAACGGACACCGCCCGACGGATGGACTTCATGGACAGCCACCTGGCCTGGGAAGATTCACGGAATGCGGACTGCAGTTTTGTACGCTCTTTTGAGGATAGCGATATTCAAAAGGACATCGCCGAGATGGATTGCCTGCAGGAACGGAATTTAGCGCGTTTTACTCAATTGGAACGAACTCTGTGCGGTTATTACCAGGCGGACTCCTGTCCCGAGGCCGACACACCCTGATTTATCAATCAACCGAAGGCGGAGAAAATGACCATTGGTTTTCTTGACAACCCTTTGGCCAGTCGGCGTGCCATGGCGGGTGACAAAGACAGGCTGCAGTTTCATTTCCTCCCCGCAATTGGATGAACGATCCGAACGGCTTATTTTTTTGGAACGACCGCTATCATTTGTTCTATCAATACAATCCCTATGGCGCTAATTGGGGATTTATTCACTGGAGGCATGCTACCAGCAAAGACCTGATCCATTGGCAAGACCACCCGGTTACGCGCCGCCCTGAAGATGGGGAGGGAGATGGGCTGGGCTCCTTCAGCGGCTGCCTGGTGAATGCGGAAGACCAACCACCGGCGGTATTTACCGGTTTTGCCGGGATCAATGACTTCTCGCGTTTTGAAGAATTGACGATTGAGGGATGCGGATCAGGGGTGTTATTATAAAACCGCAGGAAGGTCAACTTAAGCCAACCATTTTTTTGTAAATGACAACCGAAAGATTAAAATGAGATATGAATTTAGCCAGAGATAGCGTTAGTCGCGTCATTTTCGGAGCACTTATTCTGGTTTGGAGAGTAATTTGTGTTAAATTTAATGAAAATAAACAGATATTTAGCCGCTTATCTAAAGCGGCTGCCGGCCTCTTAAGTTTGATGAGTGTGCCCGGTTGAGAGACAGATAACAGAGGTGATTTTAGATTATGTGCATATTCTGTAGAATTGTATCCGGCGAACTGCCGGCCAGCGTCATATACGAAGACGATCGGGTGATGGCTTTCCTTGATATTCAACCGATCAATCCCGGGCATGTCCTGGTGATCCCCAAATATCACGCCGACTTGATGGAGAACCTGCCGCCGGAGGATGCCGCCCATATGATGCGGGTTGGGCAGATCGTGGATAAGGCGATCCGGCGGAGTGACCTGCGGTGTGAGGGTGTGAACATGTTCCTTGCAGATGGCCGCGCAGCGGGGCAGGATGTGGACCAT
>JAXHUD010000029.1:0-13106 GCA_034189815.1 Chloroflexota bacterium | reverse complement strand
TATTCTAGTATCAAGTTTTGGAGTTTGTTTGCAAAAACCGGTTTTGTTTATGTATCGTCTATACGTCGGATTGCCGTTGGCGATGGATGAGGCCGTAAACGAACAGGCTTGTCAGGCCAACGAAACTGCCGATCAGGACGGACCAGGCCCAGGTAGGCAGTTCGACCAGGGGCGCTGGGAGTTCGGCTGGCGGCACTTTCGCTTCGGACCAATCCACATTGAATGCTCGCATCCCTGCCACGCTTGCGCCGGTGAAGTCGGCGCCTTTGACATTGAGGCTCGCCAGGCGCGCGTTGGTGAGGTTCGCGCCGGTAAAATCGGCTCCCTCCAGGTCCGCACTGACGATGGCGGCGTTACGCAGGTTGGCGCCCGGAAACTTCGCTTCGCGGGCGTCAACGCCTATCAGACCGCTGTTGCTCAGGTCAGCATCTTTGAAATCCGTTTTAACCAGATCCCCGCCCAGGAAGATGGTGTGGTGCAGTGCGACGTTATGGGCCGTGGCTTTATAGAAATTGGGATTGACCAGCAACCCATGGGAGATATCCGCACCGGTGAGGTTCGTCTTGCGCAGGACCGAGCCGGTCGCGTTGAGGTTTTGCAGATCCATGTTTTGCAGATCTGCACCGGAGAGGTCTTTCTTTGCACGGATCGCCTCTCTTGCGGCCTCAGGTGAGGTGGGTTGAATGACTTCAGAGGCTTTTTTTTCGATTTTGATCTCTTGAGACATCGGTTTGCCCCTTTCGCGCTTGGGGAGAGTGTTGGTTCAGGCGTCGTCGAGTTGTTTTGACTTGCCGACGCCGCTGATCACCTGGTGGATGGCCGGTTGACCGTAGTAGTTGACCTGGCCAAGCCCGGAAATATTGATATCCAGGGACTCTGCAGCACGGACCGTGGCATTGCCCTGGCCGGAGATCACGATCCGGGCTGACTGGGATGCCAGGCCGGGAGCCTGATACTCGCCCGATCCGGAGATGTGAACCTCCTGCCGTTGGACTGAGCCGGCCGCGTCAAACTCGCCGCGCCCACTGATATTGATATCTAAATTATCACATGTCAGTTGGCCAAATTCAAGGATTCCCAAACCGGAGACATTGATTTTAAGGTCTTTGGCGTCCATCGCTTCGCAGCGCAGATTGCACTTGCCGGTGACGCTGATCTTGTCCAGCGAGACGAAGGTGAGACGATAGGTTATTTTGGTTTTGTTGGAGGAGAAGATGGACGAAATGAGCGAGCCGATGCGAGTCAGCCAATCTTCGTCCAGGCCGAGGACCAGCGAGTCGCCGCGGACCTCCGAGATCAGCTCATCAAAGATGGCGTCATCGGCTTCGATGGTCAGGCTTTCCTGCTCCCCCTGGGTGAGGATCAGTGTGCCGAAGTCTTTGAATTTGATTTTGCTGAAGGGTTTGATTTCACGGGTTTGGGTTTTCATACGTTTCCCTTTCTTTGCTTGCGAATCTTCAATTACAGAAAGGAGTATAACATAAAATTAAGAATAATTGCCATATAGTTTAGTAATATTTATTCGGATATTGATATTATTGAATTATTCTTTGAAAAAGCCTAAATCTACTACTTTGGGGACCTAAACGGACGGTTTTTCTTCCTTTGGGAGGAAAACAATGCTCTCCCAGGCGGATTTGGCCCAGTCGAGATCGCTGGGATCGTCCAGGTAGAAGGCCGTCTGCAGGCAGGAGGTGTCGCTGGCGGTGAAGGAGATTAGGGTGAGGCGTTTCTTCTCGCCGGGGACTTTCTGGATCTGGGTATAGCCGAGGCCCACGATTTCGCCCTTGGTGGATACCAGCTTCTCCAGGGCATCGTTGGGGATCTTGGCCTGGATCTGGTTAAGTAATTCCAGCTTGCCGGTGGCTTCCGGGACGCGAAAAGCCGCGATAATGACGGTCTTACCGGTTTTCCAGAAGACGAGTTTGTCATCCTCCGTCCGGGTTTCGAAATCCTCGGGGAGGTCAATGAGCCATTCTTGTGTGATACGAAACGCCATACCGTCCTTTCATCCCGTCAGGCCGGGATTCCCCGGCCGACAGTATAATGAGATCAGGATTATTATACCTTTGTGAGTGATTTCTGCCGACGGCGAAGAGCGAAGGGACGGACACGATGTTTGAAGACCCGCAGGGACCGATTGAGCGTTTTGAATGGGGCCGATTCCAAATTGAAGGAACCGTGCACACAGAGGACGGCGAGGGGGTGGGGAAGGATATCTGCATTTTGCATGGAGAGGTCCTGCCCTGGGAAGCCCGGCATGGGCACCGGCTGAAACCGGCTATGCTCGAGATCGTATTGGATGAGGACATTGATGTGCTGGTGATCGGTGCGGGCGTCTATGGCCGGATAAAGGTGCCGATTCGGACGATCAAGGCGGCTGAAGATGCGGGGATCGGGCGAGTGATCATTGAAAAGAGCGAGGATGCCTGCGAGGCTTATAATGCGTTGGCCCAAGCGGGGGAGAAAGTCGCTTTATTGGCGCATGGGACCTGCTGAGGTCTTAATTTGATTTATAATGGGGCCTGGACACAACATATATTCACAAACAACCCTGAAAAAGGAGCATTTCATGCCGAAATCACCCCCACATTGGGACCTCTCTAACGTTTATGCCGGCCTGGATTCGACCGAACTGGCCGATGATATTACCTGGGTGAAAGACACCACCGACGCGCTCAACACCCTATATCAAGACGAGCTCAAAGCCGTTACCCCCTCTTCCGAAGCAGAGGCGATCAACCTGGCGATCAGTACGATGGTGGACAAGTTGAACGCTATTTTCCTGAAGGGGATGACGATTCGAGCTTATCTCAATTCATTTATCACAACTGATTCATTCAATAAGGATGCGCTCCGGTTGAGTTCTGAGTTTGACCAGGTGATGGTCAAGGTCCAGAACGTGAACGTTTTGCTGGAAGCCTGGGTCGGCCAGTTCAAGGATCAGTTACCCGAGGTGTTGGCATTGGGCAACAGCGCCGGCGAGCACAGCTTCCCGGTGACCGAGATCGCCGAGCAGAGCCAGTACATGATGAGCGAGCAGGAAGAGGTCCTGGCGAGCGAGCTGGGGTTGGCCGGCTCCCGGGCCTGGAGCAAGCTGCAAGGGACGGTGACCTCACAGAAGAGTGTGGAATTTGAACTGAAGGGTGAAATTCAATCGCTGCCGATGCCCGCGCTGATTAATTTGCATTCGCACCCCGAGGAGACCGTGCGGCGCCGGGCTTATGAGGCCGAAATGGCTGCCTGGGAAGAGGTCAAGGAACCGCTGGCCGCCTGCATGAACGGCATCAAGGGCTGGGTGAATACGCTCAATGCGCACCGCGGCCGCCAAGATGCGCTGGACCAACCGATTGACCAGGCCCGGATTGACCGGGAGACGCTTTCGGCGATGATGGGCGCAATGGAAGACTCCTTCCCAACCTTCCGCCGGTATTACAAGGCCAAGGCAGCCCGGTTTGGTCAGGAAGCGCTGCCCTGGTGGAACGTCTTTGCGCCGGTAGGAAAATCGGAAAAGACCTACACATTTGATGAAGCGCGGGACTTCATTTTGAAGAACTTCGGCGGATTCTCGGATGAACTGCGCGAGTTTGCTAAGACGGCTTTTGATAATAGCTGGATTGACGCCGAACAGCGGCCCGGCAAACGCGGGGGCGCCTTCTGCATGGCGGTGCCGGGCGTGAAGGAATCCCGGATCCTTTGCAATTTTGACGGCTCGCTGGATCAGGTGATGACCATCGCCCATGAATTGGGGCACGGCTATCACAATTTCAATATGTTCCAGAAGGATAAAACCCCACTGCAGCGCCAGACCCCGATGACGCTGGCCGAGACGGCTTCGATCATGTGTGAGACGATCAGCTTCAACGCGATCCTGAACAGCGTCAGCGATCCCGATGAGGAACTGGCGCTGCTGGAGACGGCGCTGATCGGCGATTCACAGGTGATTGTGGACATCTATTCTCGGTTCCTGTTTGAGAAGGAAGTGTTCGAACGCCGGGAGAAATCAGAATTGAGCGCGGACGAATTGAGCGAGATCATGGAAGAGGCGCAGGCGGCGACCTATGGCGATGGGCTGGACCCGGACTTCCGGCATAAATATATGTGGACCTGGAAGCCGCATTACTATTCCGCCGGTTTGTCCTTCTATAACTTCCCCTATGCCTTCGGGATGCTGTTCGGGATCGGGCTTTATGCGATCTACCAGCAGCGGGGCGCGGACTTTGTGCCGGATTATAAGAATTTGCTCTCAAGCACGGGTGAGGCGCCAGCGGCGGAGCTGGCGGCGCGGTTTGGAATTGATATCCGCTCAAAGCAGTTCTGGGCCGACAGCCTGGCCGTGATTGGAAAGCGGATTGACCGGTATTGTGAGCTATAGGGAGTAAGGAAAGGAAAAGAGAATTGAGAGGCGTCGCGTTTAAGCCTGACGTCTCTTTTTTGGGCTATGAATAGGATTTGTCAGTCCGCTGAATCTGGCTTGTGGCCTTCGTCGTCCAGCCAGGTTTGGATTTTGTCCTTGATCTGGTCCCGGACTTTGCGGAAGAAGGCAAGCTTCTCGTCTTCGGTGCCTTCGAACGCGGCGGGGTCCTCAAAGGGCCAATGCAGGCGGGTGCCCATGCCGGGGAACCAGGGACAGCGTTCGTCGGCGTTGCCGCAAACCGTGATCAGGAAGTCGAAGTCGATCTCGCCGATGTACTCATCGAGGGATTTTGAGCGGTGGTCGCTCATATCGAAGTCGAGCTCTTCCATGACCGTGATCGTGTGCGGGTTGACGCCATGCGGCTCCAGGCCGGCGCTGTAGACGGCGAAATCGTCCCCGCCCAGCTCTCGCAGCCAGGCTTCGGCCATTTGACTGCGGCAGGAATTGCCGGTGCAGAGGAAAAGGACCTTGACGGGGGAAGCGGACATTGTTTTCTCCAATAAAAGTATTGCGTTCCAACGGGTATTGTTTCGTTATTAAGTCTAGCGTACGTCTGTGATGACTTTGTTGTGGCAGCGTTATCAGGCGGTTAACGCCCGGGCCTAGTCGAGGGTGAGTAGAGCGCCATGCTGTTTGAGCCAGGCGCGATTCTTCGTATAGTCTGGTTTGAGGGAGCTGACCAGACGCCAGAAGTCCCGACCGTGGTTATGGACCTTGAGATGGGCGAGTTCGTGAACGACGACATATTCGACCACATCCAGCGGGGCCATACTGAGACGATAGGTGAAGTTCAGGTTGCGCTTACCGGAGCAGCTGCCCCAGCGGGTGCGGGCGCTGGTGATGCGGACGGTGTTGACTTTGAAGCCGTGTTCCGCCGTGTATCGCAGGATGAAGTCGCGGGTGATTCGGCGGGTTTCCTCTCGGTACCACTCGATGAAGACCTCTTTGGCCCGGTCTTGTGCGGACCGGGAGAGCAGAAAGGCCCCATCGAGATCCAGCGGGGGCCGCTTACGGTCGGTCAGGTGCAGGGGATATTGCTCGCCCAGGTACCAGAAGCGTTCGCCGGGCGTGAAGGTCTTGGGCTGGAGCGATCCGAAGCGGTTTTTCACCTTGGCCTTGCCCTTGGCGATCCAATCGGCTTTGCGCGCCACGATGGCCCGGATTTGAGCATCCGAAGCGCTTTTTGGCGCGCGCACCAGCAGCCGGCCGTCGGGCTGGATCTCAAGGCTAAAGGTGCGGCGATTGCTGCGAATGATCTGGTCGATTTCGGGGTGCATTGCTTCCTGTCCGGGGTCTCGTTATAATCAGGACAATTATACTGGGGGAAATGGTGAGTGGTGAATGGCAATTAGGTAGTAGAAAAAATATGGATGGTGAAATGGATCAGAGGAAAATAAAGTCGGTTAGAGCTATGGGTGAGCGGATAAAGGGAATCCTGGGTGGTCTGGCCTTGATGATCGTGTTGACGGCGTGTGCGCCTGCGGCCGCCGGCGGAGAGGCGTTCCCCCTGGCGCAAGAGCCTTACACGCATCCGAGCGGGATCTTTACTATCCCGAACCCGGAAGGCTGGTCGGTATTGCAGGGTGAGACGGATGCGGCTGTGTGGGTGACGCCGCCTGAGGATGGCCCCGATGTAAAGTTGGTGCTGATCGGGGAACTCCTGCCGGGAGCCACGGAAGATGAGATGGCGGACGAGGCTCAGGAACAGCTGGGGGAATACATGGCGCAGTATCTGCCCTATGAGGATTATGAAATCTACAACAATGCGGAGATTCGGGTGAACCGGAATCCGGCGCTGCTGTTGGATTTTGCCCGGCAGATGGACGACGACTATCACGTCGGTCGGATGGTATTGATCTATTTACCCGGACATTTGGTCTACCTGGCCGGCTTCGGCCCACGGACGGATTGGGACGCGTTCCTGCCGACCTTTCGGGCGATGGTGGATGAGATGACGTTCTCGATTGAACCGCTGATGCTGGATGATTGAGATTTGAGTCCGGGAGGATGTATAATCATCCCATGAGAATCTGCGGGCGTGACCGGATCGACGTTGAGTTGTTGGGTGTTTTCGCCCGGCAGAGTGTGTGGGTGAGCGGGGCGGCGCGGGGGCGAACCGCTTGATGCTGACCCGGGCACAGCTTTGGCCGAACATCCGCAATTTGGATGGGCGGGAACTGAAGACCTTGGTGTATGGACATCCGTTCGAGGTGGCCGTGAACGGCGAGGCGGGGGTGACGCTGTCGCCGGCCGTCAGCGGGAAGCCGCGAGTGATCGGACGGGAGACGCTGGAAGAGGCTTTCGGTGCGCTTTATCACCGGCGGGAGCTGACGGGGACGGAGATCGCGGAAGAGTTCTCCGCCTTCAATGCGGCCTATGTGGCGGCGCTGCTGGCCGCGCTGCCGGACGTGGCGGTCTGCCAGAAGCCGGTGAGGTTGATCTTTGTGGGCCGGCAGTTGTTTTATCTGGAGTGAGGGTGGGACTGGTTAAAATTCCCCCCATGATTTTCTCATATTAAAATGATTAGTCATTGCAACAGGACCAAAGCTGGAGGACGAAGCGGTTGGAGCGATGCGGCGTGGTAAGCAATCTGAGAAACCTATTTTGAAGTCATCCGATCTTCATTAAATAGAAGAGAGGGATATGGTACCAAAAAGTGGCGGATGGCGAAGAATCTAAATTACGAATTCCCAGATTGCCACGCGTTGCCTTTCAGGCTCGCTCACAATGACAGTTTAATTTTTGATGTAACCCTCATTTCATACAAGTACTGTTATTCCGAGGTCATCTTGCTGGTTTAGAAGGTGATTTTTATTTCCTTGTTATAATTTTTCCATGTTCAAACGCTTTTCAACTGATTTTTCTCACTATCCCCGGCAGTTTTGGCTGATGTTCGCGGGGATGATTCTCTCCACCCTGGGGACGACGATGATCTGGCCGTTTTTGATGATCTTCGTCAGCGAGTCGCTTTCGCTGCCGCTGGGGGCGGTGGCGAGCCTGATGACGGTCAATTCGGCGGCGGGACTGGTCTCGTCGATCCTGGCCGGTCCGGTGATTGACCGGCTGGGGCGCAAGGGCGTGATGGTGGTGGGGCTGATCGGCAACGGGCTGTGTTATTTCCTGCTCAGCCGGGCGGAAAGTTTTGGCGTTTTCGCGCTGGTGTTGGGCTTCAGTGGCGTTTTCTCACCGCTCTACCGGGTGGGGACGGACGCGATGATGGCGGATATGTTCCCGATGGCGACCCGGGCGGACGCCTTCGCACTGCTGCGGATGGCGCGCAATATTGGCGTGGCGGCCGGTCCGGCGCTGGGTGGATTTGTGCTGGCGGCGTCTTATAGCCTGGGGCTTTACGGGGCGGCGTTGGGATTGGGTTTGTATGGCCTGATGTTGTTGTTCTTCGCCAGGGAGACGCTGCCCCCGGAAGTGCGGGCGGTGAAATCTTCGCTGCGGGATCAATTGCAGGGTTATTGGCAGGCGCTGCATGATAAACTCTTCATGGGCCTGGTGGGTTCTTTCACGCTGGTGCAAATGGCGGCTGCGATGGTTTGGGTGCTGCTTTCGGTGTATGTGAAGACGAACTTTGGGATTGGTGAACGGCTATACGGCTGGCTGCCCACAACGAACGCCCTGATGGTGGTGTTCTTTCAAGTGCTGATCACCCGGGCGACGATCCGGGCGCCGGGCTTGCGGGTGATCCGCTGGGGGGCGTTGTTCTACCCGGCCGCGCTGGTCCTGTTGATCCTGGCTGAGGGTTTTTGGGGCTTCTGGGCGGCGATGGTGGTGATGACGCTGGGCGAGTTGATCGTTGTCCCGCGGGCAAGCGCACTGGCTGCGAACCTGGCGCCGGTTGATAAGCGGGGACGATATATGAGCCTGTATGGGCTGACTTGGAACGTGGCTGCGGGGATCAGCCCCGTGGTGGGCGGCTTGCTGAGCGACCGGGTGGGGATGCGGGCGCTCTGGTATGGCGGCGCGTTGTTTGGTTTATTGGCCGCGGGGGCGTTCTGGTGGCTGGGGCGACGACACGACGGCACGGACGAGTCTGATTTTTAACGTTCCTTTCCTTGACAAAACCTCCGATAATTGATTATTATTAGAACATACGTTCTAATAAATAGGGCTTGTTTTGGGTTGGCAAAAGCGGCACAGGGTGACACACTCAGGAGGTTATTGACGTTGACGAGGTTATTGATTTTTAAGGACCCTGCGGCTTTCTCTGTTTTGGAGGTTGACTTTTCTGCCGAGGAAATCGTCAGGAAAATAAACCTGGGGCAGTGGGAGGAGATCCTGCCTGACGCTGAAGGCCCGCTTTATGCCCGCCAACAGGGCGATGTGGTCGTGGTGACGGGCAGCGCATTGGCAGTTGCGGAGGACCTGCCGCACCTTAGCCCTCGGGAGCAGCAGGTGTTGGTCCTGCTGGGGGAGGGCCTGACGACGGCGCAAATCGCAATCCGTTTACAGTTGAGCACGCGCACGATCCGCGGCTATGTGGCGAATATGAAGAAGCGCCTCTCGGCGCAGAACATCCAGCAGCTCGTGGCCCGAGCAGTGGCGCTGGGGCTGTTTCATCCAGAGGTTTAGGTACTCGGCGTTCAGGTATGGGGTTACTGGGTATTGTGTTTGCTGAGATTAGGCCATTAGGACATTAAATGTAATTTGCTTTATCGCCTATGATTTATTTCCTAACACCTCGTTGCCGAGGACCCTGGCACCTGGTCCTCAATACCTTATTCCTCTGGCGCAGCGAGTTAACGCAACAGAGGCTGTATCCAAATGGAACAGCCTCTGAGTTATTTTCGTGCGCTGTTGGTGCGAGATTACTCTTCGATGAAAATGGCTTCTTCGGGGCATTCTTCTTCAGATTGCCGGACGGCATCTTCGAATTCAGCCGGAACGGGGTTCACTAATACTTCAGCGAAAGGTTCGTTTGCCAGGCTGAAAACCTCAGGGGCCAGACCTTCGCAAATACCACAACCTAGACACAGATCTTCATCAACTCTAACCTTCATCAGACATCCTCCTAATAATGATTTGCTCAGCCACAGGCCTGATTATTCCGGCCTTGCGCCTGTACAGTAATTGAAACATTTGCACTCGGGCAAGCGAAATTATACCATAAGGCCCACCTGTAATGACGGCGGGGGTTATAATGAAGGGGTGATGAAAATAACTAATAAAACTGATGAAAATATCTATCATATCCTTCCCGAGGTGGATTGGACAGCGGCCAAGGCGGCGGGTGAATATCGGCCGGAGAGCCTGGCAACCGGGGGATTCATCCATTTCTCGCTGCGCAGGCAGGTTGAACGGGTGGCGAATGCGTTTTACCGCGACCAGAATGATCTGCTGCTGTTGGAAATTGACCAGGACCAGCTCGATGCTGAGGTCCGCTTTGAGGACCTGCTGGATGAGGGCATGCTGTTCCCGCATCTCTATGGGCCGCTCAATTTGGACGCTGTGGTGGGGGTGCAACCAATGCAGCGAAACAAGTCCGGTGATTATGTCCTACCGGCGCTGGATTGACTTTTACCATCGATGAAAACAGGGAAGCAAAATGGATCAACTGACCCTTCTGCCCTTTGGATTACCCGGCACAATCTATCGCAGCCCAATGCCCTTCAGCCGGCATTTTGACCCGGCGCAGACCCTGTTGGCCCGCTATCAGGCGGTGGGCGTGCAAACCGTGGTGGTGCTCTCCCCCTGGGAGGAAACCCGATATTTGACGGGGCGTCATCTGAAGGCCGAGTATGCGCGGCTGGGGCTGGAGATCATTTACCTGCCGATGCCGGATTATGGCGTGCCTGAGGCGACAGCTCTGCGGCGCGCGCTGCAGCAGGTGTTGGACGAGGCGCAAGAGGGGAAGGTGATCGCCATGCACTGTCACGCCGGGATTGGCCGGACGGGGCTGTTTGCGGCTTGCCTGGCGAAGGTCGTATTTGGATTGGATGGGGGTGAGGCAATTGAATGGGTGCGGGACGCCCTGCCGCCAGCCGTGGAATCGTTTGAGCAGGAGCAGTTCATCAAGCAATTTGAATTTGAGCCCGAATAAGACTCATATTTTAGTTTTCTTTTTTCAGGGGTGAGACGACCAGCGTACCGGAGGGGCCCATCAGCCAATCGGGGTGTTCGGTGACTTCGCCCAGCGCCAGTTTCTCACCGGAGGATGCCAGTTCAAGTGAATCCCCAGCGACGACCGCCACATCGTTTTCATAAATATAGTAGAAAATCTCGGTGAAACGGTTGATGGTATTTTCTTCCTCGGCTGCGTTCGTCACCAGGCTCGCCAGGTCGGGGACATCGAAGATGTGGTGGCCTTTGGTCACCAGCCAGTAGCGCTCGCGATCCAGATAGAACTTGACATAACCGATCCAGAGGATGAAGGGGAGGTGGTCTTGATATGCGGCCAGATGGTCCGGATCCAGAAAGTCGGCGGGGGGATGGGCGGTCCAGGCGTTTTCGTTGACGATCCCCAAGAGGTTCTCATTCCAAAGCGCGGCCGCTGCCCGGTAGAGGGCGATCATTTGCGCTATAGGGCTGGGCGAATCGCCAGCATAAACCAGGCTGAGGTGGGAGCGATGTTGGCGCATGGCGGCACGGATCTGCGGCTGCCAGGGGGAGACGTGGATGGTGCGATTGATGATCTCCAGAGGCAGGGGATTGGGCAGCCCTGCGATTTGGACCCGTTGATCGCTGAAGCGTAATTCACCCAGGAACCGATTTGGGTTATCCATTGACCGGGTCAGATGGATGCTCTGGGGATCAAGGCCGGGGTCGCTGATGGTCAGGCTCTCGGCCAGGGACTCATCCGTGGGAAATTCCAAGCTGGGGGGTGCGTAGATCAGGTGGATGGCCGGGGTGAAGGGGTCAATTGGGGACGTTTCGGACATAGGTTCCTTTTCCTGGTTCAGTTTGTTGGATTAATTATGCCAGAATTAATGGGTTGTCAACAAGCTATTAGGATACCCAATTTTGTCATACCGCAATAGAATGCGGTTGGGCCTGGTGGTAAAATTAATCAAATATCAAAAAGAAAGGCAAAATTATGGGATCGCCTCTGACAATTAAATTCACTCCGGATAAAAATGATTACTTACGGGCCTCACGAGCCCTGGCAAACAAGACCCCGGTCTTCATCGTGCTGGCGATCATCACCGTACTGCTGATGATCGGCGCGCTGGTGGTGTTGATCGTTCCCTCGATTGGGGACAGCACCTGGAATAACGTCGCGATCATCTCGCTGGTGATCGGCGCGTTTTACCTGGTTTACTACTTTGTGCTGATCCCGATGCAGCTAGGCCGCAGTTTTAAATCGGATGAATTGCTCCAAAAGGAACGGGTATTGGTCCTTGATGAAAAAGGCCTGACGATGACGCTTGAAGACCGGCGGTCTGATATGGTTTGGGAGAACTTTGAGAAACTCATGGACAGCAAGTCCTTATATTTGATGATTTATAAGGCTGATGAGCGCCTATACCCCTTTGTCCCGAAGCGCGCCTTCGAAACACGGGAATCAGAAGCCGCCTTCCGGCAGTTCTTCAGCGAGCACGACATTCCGATCAAATAGCCCCATTCGCTCGATCAAGCAGGTTCTATTTGAACATAACAGAATGAACGCTCGAAAAACATATAAGAGGAGTAATTTCAGATGGATTTTGGAACACTTTTGGCTTCGATTGGTATTGGCCTGGGCGTACTGGTGGTTTTTTTGGCCGCCTTTGTCATTTTGAAGACCGTGTTGTATTCCCCACCCCAGAAGAAAGCGGATAAGAAAGACTTTGTCAACATCGATGCGAATTCCGTGGCAGAGCGGTTGGGATTGGCGGTCCAATTCAAGACCGTGTCCTCTCATGACCCTGAAAAGGTGGATGGGAATGCCTTTCTGGGGCTGCACCGATTGTTCCAGACGCTTTACCCGCAGGTGCATTCGACCCTTAAACGCGAAATCATCAATGAGTATTCGCTGCTTTACACATGGGAAGGCAAGGACCCTGAGCTGAAGCCGATTATGCTGACTTCACATTTGGATGTTGTGCCTGCGGATGAGCGCGACGACAGCGGATGGACTCACCCGCCGTTCAGCGGCGAGATCGCAGATGGCTATGTCTGGGGGCGTGGGACAATTGACATCAAGTGCGGCGTGGTTGGAATTTTGGAAGCTGTGGAATACCTGCTCAAAGAGGGCTTCCAGCCCGAGCGTACTGTTTACCTCGGCTTTGGCCATGATGAGGAGATCGGTGGGGAGCATGGGGCGAAGGCAATCGCTGAGCTGCTGGCCTCCCGAGGCGTGGCGCTGGGGAGCCTGGTGGATGAGGGGGGGAGCGTGCTGGAGAGCTTCTTACCCGGGGTTGATCAGCCTGTGGGCGTGATCGGCATTTCCGAAAAAGGATACATCAGCCTGAAGCTGACGGTGGAAATGGATGGGGGCCATTCTTCCATGCCGGCACAAGCGACGGCGATTGGCGTACTCTCCAGGGCGATTGCCATTCTGGAAGCCAACCCAATGCCCGCCCATCTGGAGGTTGTTGAGTTCTTGATGAGCTATCTGGGTTCCGGATTGCCTTTCGTGCAGCGGATGATGTTTGCCAATACCTGGTTGTTTGGCGGGCTGCTCAAGAAGAAGCTGGCTGAATCCAATACCTTGAACGCGACGATCCGCACGACGACGGCCCCGACCATCTTCAACGCCGGG